>NZ_JBSVKG010000004.1:0-210369 GCF_054048505.1 Virgibacillus sp. FSP13
AAAAATACCTATGATAATTATCACAGAAATTCTGACTTTTCTATGACAATATTTAATTGTTAGCCTATTTATAAAAACTTTGATATTATGGATATGTTGTTACATAAGGAATTTTATTTAAGAATGTGTTCAAAAAGGAGGATAAAAAGGACCGAAAAGTTCGTGGCGACGTAGTTTCGAGCACTAAGGAAAGCTTCCCTGAGTTCACTTCGCACGCAGGAAAAGTGATTTTCTTTTCCAAGCAGCGGAGAAACAAGCCAACGAAGAAATTCGATGTGTCATTTTTACCGGACTTTTTGAACAACCTCTTTAATGTAATTATTTTATCTGTAAGCATTATTTACTTGCAAATGAAATGAAAGGGAAGGTGGATAAGACAATGAACAAACCAAAAATTGTTGTCCTTGGTGCAGGTTATGCAGGAATGATGACAACAAAAAAATTGTCACAAAAGTTAGGTGCTGAAGAGGCAGAGATTGTACTCGTCAACAAACACAATTATCATTATGAAACAACTTGGCTACATGAGGTAGCTGCAGGAACAATTAATCATAACCAAGCACGTTTTATGATTAGCGATGTCATTAATCCAAATCGCGTTCGCTTAATTTATGATTCTGTTGTGGAAGTAAAACGAGATGAAAATCTTGTTGTGTTGGAAAACAGTGAAATTTCTTACGATTATTTAGTTATTTCACTTGGGTTTGTAACAAACACATTTGGTATAAAAGGAATGGAAGAAAATGCATTCTTTATCCAAGATATCGATTCAAGTCAGTTAATCCGTGAACATATTGAGTATCAATTTATTCAATATAAAAATAGTGCAGAGAAAGATGAGGACAGCCTAAATATCTTAGTCGGTGGCGGTGGCTTCACAGGAATTGAATTCGTTGGTGAGCTAGCTGAAAAAGTTCCACAGTTATGTAAGAAATACGATATTGACCGCAGTAAAGTTCGTATCATTAATGTGGAGGCAGCACCATCTATCATGCCTGGTTTCGATAAAGAATTGGTTGCTTACGCGAAACAATCATTACAAGAACGCGGTGTAGAATTCCGTGAAGGAGCTGCAATCAAAGAATGTAAAGCAGGTAGTTTCGTTGTTGGTGATGATAACGAAGAAATTAAAGCTGGAACAATTGTTTGGACTGGCGGTGTAACAGGTAGTCCAGTATTATCTAAATCTGGTTTTGAATTGACCAAAGGAAAAGTTACGGTAAATGGTGACATGCGTGCACCAGGCGAAGAAAATGTTTTCATTCTTGGTGACTGTGCATGGGTAATGAATGAAAAAGAAGGACGTCCATTCCCACCAACAGCACAAGCAGCAATGCAACACGCAACAACATGTGCAAGTAATATTTATGCACTTCTTCATCATCAGCCATTAACAAACTTTGTGTTTGATGACAAAGGAACAGTTGCTTCTCTTGGTGTAACAGATGCAATGGGAACTGTTTTCTCAGGCACAAAATTGTATGGTAAGTCAGCTGCTACCATGAAAAAAGTAATTGACAACCGTTCATTGTTCTTACAAGGCGGACCAAAATTGCTCCTTAAAAAAGGAAAAGTACGTCCATTTTAATCGTAAGCACAATGATTTTCCCGCTAAACGTTGACCTACTCGGAAGTGTGTAGGGAAGAATGAGGAGGATATATGGAATGAAAAAAGGAATACTATATTTTATTTTAGCTGCACTTGCATCGGTCGTAGGTTATGCATGTGCTAGTCGAAGCATGGAAAATACAAGAGATTTCCGTTAATGGATGTTAAAAACTCCCTAAACTTTATAGGGAGTTTTTTTCTCACATTTTTTCACATGAATTCCCTCCAACTTCGAATACTAAGCACAGGAGGTTGAGATGAATGAAATCGGTCATTTTTTCTATTCTGTTAACGTTTACGCCGTTAACCATAACCCCCAATGAATTAACGGTGACTGATCAAGGTAACATATTAACAACAGTTACACGTGATCATTATTCCCTTCCTTTTTTAAATGGTCCCTTTATTGAAGATGAAAAAATGGATCTGTTGCTTGACAACCTAGAGCAGAAAATACGTAAAAAGCCAGTAAACGCTTCCCTTAATGATAGCGGTGAAATTGTTAAAGAGAAACCAGGAATAACGATTGATCGACAAAAGTTTAATGTGTTGTTCCGTAAATTTTTTTACGATGGAAAACCTGTTAAGGTAGAAGTGCCGAAAAAAAAGGTATTTCCCAAGGTGGACAGTGAATTGCTGGCAGAAATTAAAGAGAATGAAATTGGGAGTTATGAGACCTTTTTTAAATCAAGCAATAAAGAGCGAACCCGCAATATTGAATTGTCAGCGGCTGCAATAAATAATCATGTGCTTTTTCCAGGAGAGACATTTTCGTTTAATAATGTTGTTGGAAAACGAACGAAAGAAAAAGGGTATAAACGTGCTCCAGTCATTGTGAAAGGTGAGCTAGCAGAGGATATTGGTGGGGGGATCTGTCAGGTTTCCTCAACATTGTATAATGCAGTCAATTTAGTTGGTATTGAAATTGTCGAGCGATATTCACACAGTAGGAGTGTACCATATGTTCCACCAGGCCGTGATGCAACAGTAAGCTGGTATGGACCGGATTTTGCGTTTAAAAATGAATACAATCACCCTATATTAATTAGAGCGGATGCCAAGGATGGAAAAATGAGCATAACCATTTACTCCTCTGATTCAGTGGAAAGGAAAACGGAGTAATGTCAATCTTTATTAGTAGGAAGTTGGCACCCCTTATCGTCACATTGATTAACGGGGATTAGTTTTCTGTTCGCGGCAACTTTTTTGTAGATGAAATCCCCTAAACCAATGATTTTAAAAAAATAGAGAAACGGAACAAGTATCCATAGTAATGGAAGGTGCTTCGCAATTTGAATTAAAGCAGTGAATCCCACATACCATTTTCCATTTTCTTTTACATGAAGGTTCTCTTCCATTGCTTTTGGATAATTTTCTAAGTCACGGAACGACTCAAATATTAAATGATTATTCCAGTCGAATTTCTTCCAAATGATTGAACTGTTTCGGCACATGGAACAAAAGCTATCGTAAAAAACAATCATGAAATCACGCCCCCCTTGTTAGTTCAATTATAACATGAAATATGATCATTTCATGAAAGTTAAGGAAAAAAGCAGCAATGAGTTGACTTTTTCGCTACAATATAGTGGAAAAATTTTTTAATTCATTTTTTATGGTTAGACTGAACAATAAGCTACTTGATAGGGGATTGAAGCAATGTCGAATAAAGATATTTTAAACTTGGAAGAACAATTTGAACAAACAATGAATGAAGCAAACAAAGGTGACTTACAGGAATTATTAGAAGAGTTTAAGCGTAACCATTTTCCCAATGTACTTTCAAAGTCCGCACAATTTTCGGGAAAAATAGCAGGATAATAAGCGACTTGTGAAGCTCTTAATGCTACTTGAAGCAGTGAGCCATGCCCAAATTGAGGAGTTTAGGAAGTCTTCTGAAATTATTCAACAACTTTACAATGAAGCAGAAAGCATGAGTGGTAATGAGCTTATCACGTTAGGTGAACTTGCTTTTATGAGTGATTATAAACTTGCCCGTAGAATTTTATCAGATGCAGTGAAACGAATGGAGGCGGATGCAGAATCTGATCGCATCAAGCTTGCACGCGGTTATTTGGTTTTGGGTGAGGCGGAAGAGCAGTTGGAAAAATTCACACGTGCGATTAAGTACTTTAAGCAAGGATTAATCTATTTTCAAGCAGATGATATACGGGATAAATACATGATTCTTTATTTGCATTTTAAAATTGGTATGCTTTATTCAACGAAAAATGAGCAAAAGGAAGCGATTGAGTATTTGCAGAAAGCCGTTGAACTTGCGGATGAGAACAAAGAAATGAAAATTAATAGCCTAGTTAGCCTGGCAAAAATTTATGGCAGTCGTAATGATTATGAAATGGCTTATTCTTATTTGGAACAAACACTTGGACTTATTGATGATTCAGCTTTATATAAAACACTTGTTCATGCCGAAGCATTAATTGAAATGGCTTTTTATTATTTTGACCAATCAAAATTAAATGAAGCAGTACCATATTATTAACGAGCAATTGATATGTATAAAAAACAATCTGGAAAATCAGACCGTAAGCTTGGTATGGTTTACATGCAATATGCGTATTGTTTGGAACACAAGGATAAAGAAGATAAGCACCTTGCGGGGATTAATTATGAACGAGCGATTGAACAATTGGAGAAAATAAAGGATCGTGAACTGTTAGAAAATGCATTTGCCGATGTTATTGCCTTTTTTGATGCGACAAATAACACGAAAAAGAAACGTATTTATGAAAATAAATTTGTGAAGATGGTAAATGCGTAATGGGCACTCCATCTTTTTATAGAAGATGAGGCAGTGAATATAATTTAAAAAGCTGAACCCAAAAGAAATTGGGTTCAGTTTTTTAAGATTGGACGAAGAATGTCCCCCGTCATCAACTTGATTTGTGAGAGTATCACACCGAAACGGGAAAACATCGTCCCGAGAGCGGAAACATCGGCGCGAAAGCAGAAACATCGTCCCGAGAGCGGAAACATCGGCGCGAAAGCCAAAACATCGTCCCGAGAGCGGAAACATCGGCGCGAAAGCCAAAACATCGTCCCAAGAGCAAGAACATTAGCCGGAAGAACCAGGAAAACATCTCACAAGATCAGAAACATCATCCCAAAAAGGCATCACTCATCCCCAAAAGCTGTCATACCTGTTTAGCTCGAATCCAATTAATCAGGCCGCCTTCTAACACAATATGGACCTGCCGCTCTGATAAAGCATGTTTCACGTTTACTTTATCATCTCTACCTTTTATCGATACTGAAAACTCTTGTTGTTTAGCAATGGTTTCATGTAAATTGGCGAATTCGAGAACGTCTCCTTGCGCCAATTTGGTGAAATCTTCCTTATTGGCAAATGTTAAAGGTAACACACCAAAGTTTACAAGGTTTTGCCAATGGATACGTGCATAGTCCTTCGCAATCACAACACGTAGTCCTAGATATCTTGGTGCAAGTGCAGCATGTTCACGGCTTGATCCCTGACCATAATTATAGCCACCAATAATGGCATGACCGCCAGTTTCTTTGCTATTCATTCCCCGTTCATAATAAGATGGATCGATTGCTTCAAACGTAAATTTACTAATTTCGGGCAAATTACTGCGAAACGGTAAGACACGGGCTCCGCCAGCAAGGATTTCATCTGTTGATATGTTATCACCAACATGTAATAAAATTGGGATTTCCGTTTCATTTGGTAATGTATCCATTTCCGGAATTGATACAATATTCGGCCCCTTAACAAGAGCGACATGTTGAGCTTCTTGGTATGGGAGTGGTTCATCTAATAAGTGATCATCTACTGTCGGCGCAATAGGTTCATTCACTTTCGGATAGGCAAAATCTAATGTTCTAGGGTCTGTGATTTTTCCTGTTAACGAAGATGCAGCAGCGGTTTCTGGACTTGCTAAATAAACACTGTCTTCACGAGTACCTGAACGACCAGGAAAATTTCGTGGTGTTGTTCGTAAGCTATTTCTACCTGACGCTGGGGCTTGTCCCATCCCGATACACCCGTTACAACCAGCTTGGTGTAGTCGCGCGCCAGATTGTAAAAGACTGGCAATATGAAGTTCTCCAACAAGATCTGTCAGCATTTGCCGTGATGTAGGATTGATATCAAATGATAGCCCCGTCGCAATTTGCTTATCTTTTACAATTTCTGCAGCAATTGCAAAATCACGAAAGCCAGGATTTGCGGATGAACCAATATAGGATTGATAAATCGGTGTTTCCTCTAATTCGCTTACTTTTACAACATTCCCCGGGCTTGATGGTTTTGCCACCATTGGCACTAATTCGGAGAGATCTATCGTTTCGAGTAGATCATAACTAGCATCATTATCAGCTACTAGTTCATGCCAATCTGCCATTCGATTTTGCTTTTTCAAGAAACGATTTACTTCCTTGTCCGACGGAAAGACGGTGGCTGTTGCACCAAGTTCTGCACCCATATTTGCAATTACATGGCGATCCATTGCGGTTAAGTGTTCTAATCCTGGACCATAATATTCAATGATTTTACCGACACCACCTTTGACATCATAGCGTCTTAGCATTTCCAAAATCACATCTTTGGCACTTACCCAGTCAGGAAGATCTCCCACTAGTTTGACTCCTAACACTTCCGGCATCTTAATGTAAATTGGTTCACCAGCAATAGCCATCGCTACGTCAATACCACCAGCACCTATGGCAAGCATCCCCATACAGCCATTTGCACACGTATGACTATCAGATCCAAGTAGTGTTTTTCCAGGTTTCGCTAATCGCTGCATGTGAACAGGGTGGCTTACACCGTTACCAGGACGGCTATAATGCAAGCCGAAACGTTGTGTGGCGCTTTCGAGAAATAAATGATCATCAGGGTTCTTGTTGTCCACTTGGATTAAATTATGATCAACATATTGGGCTGATGCTTCTGTCTTTGCATAGTCTAACCCCATTGCTTCTAACTCAAGCATGACCATTGTTCCTGTGGCATCTTGTGTCAGTGTTTGGTCAATTTTCAGCCCGATTTCTTCTCCTTTTTGAAGTGATCCTGATATTAGATGGTCTTTTATTAATTTTTGCGCGACATTTAATCCCATTAATATATTCCTCCTTCTAATTACCTCTATTATGCTTTTCCTCAAAGGTGATGATGTTAAACAAGATATGAAGGAGTAAAAAAGAGGCTTTCCGAATAGGAAAGCCTCTTTACCATCTCATTTATGCTTCTTTATGTGCTTCAATTTCCACGTTTAGTTTAACGTTTTCCCCAACTAGCACACCGCCAGTTTCAAGTGCAGCATTCCATGTTAGGCCAAAGTCTTTTCGATTAATTTCTGCGCTTCCACTAAAGCCAGCGACTGTGTCACCACTCATTGGGTCTTTGTGCTGACCTTCAAAATCAACATCAAATGTTACAGGTTTTGTTGTTCCACGGATAGTCAAATCCCCTGTTACATCATAATTATTTTCAGCTTTCTTTTTAATATCCGTTACCTTAAATGTCATCTTGGGATGATTTTCAACATCAAAGAAGTCTGCTGAGCGTAAATGGTTGTCACGGTCTTCTTTACGTGTATCAATACTGTTTACGTCAACACTAAATTCGATCGTTGAACCGGATAAATCTTCTGGATCTGCCTCTATGGTAGCTTCAAATTCAGTAAATTCTCCCTTTGCTTTTGAAATCATCATGTGTTTAACAACAAATTCTAGTGAACTGTGAACTGGATCAACTGTCCATTTTGTTTTTGCCATTCGAAATCCCTCCAAAAGGTATTTTTAATACGTTAGTTACTTTTCGTTATTAAGTATAGAATTATAAATTAATAATGTCAAGTAATTATTTCTAATTGTTTATTTTCCCGTATAAGTTCTTGAATAAACATGATTTAGTTATCGCAAAAAGAGGTGTAGTAATGCTATAATAAAATCAAGTATGGAATGGGGAGGACTTCTATGTATTGTGCGAATTGTGGGACAGAACTGGATGCAGATGCGAGCTTTTGTACCGAATGTGGTCATAAAGTGAAACAGCCTACTTCAACAGTAGCGACGAACTCTGATCCATCTTTTCATGAATCCTATGAAACGACTTCCATCAATGATGATGTACGTGATTTTGTTGGGGATAAATACTCCTTTTATCAGTCTAAGTGGGATCGAATGGAGGAGAAAGGAAATCCATCATCATGGAATTTCCCGGCATTCTTTTTTAGTACGTTATGGTTAGGGTACCGGAAAATGTACCGCGAAGTTTTTTTTATTGCGATTTTATTTTTAGCAATTGATTTCGCACTTTATCTATTTAACTATCAATATAGTGTAGATGCAGTCATCGACCCAATTGACCGTTCTATTTCGGTTGGACTTTCTGTATTATTAGGGTTATTTGGTAATTATTTGTACAAAAAACATACCATGAAAAAAGTGCATGCGATTCGCAATACACAGCCGGCTGAAGATGTAAAACATGTGACACTAAAGCATAAAGGGGAAGCAAGTTTTCTTGGCGTCTTGTTATCCATCGTTATTATGGTCGTTGTGTATGTTGTCCCTATGTGGTTTATCCCGATGAATTTTGATGTAGTTGATCAGATAAAACATG
The DNA here is from genome assembly GCF_054048505.1 of Virgibacillus sp. FSP13. Lineage (NCBI taxonomy): Bacteria > Bacillati > Bacillota > Bacilli > Caryophanales > Bacillaceae > Virgibacillus > Virgibacillus sp. FSP13. The sequence goes on from NZ_JBSVKG010000004.1 coordinate 8,220, forward strand.
GATCATTTGAACAGTATCCGGATAGAACAGTGGGAAAAACGTTTGATGAATTTTTTGAACATGGGGAATGGCAGGAAGCAACGAGTAGTTCAAATTTTATTGTTGTAGCATATAACGGGGTAAAGCAAATTAATGATTATCAGTACGATATCCAGATTGAATTTTATACGGAAGAAGATTCGAATGCATTCGATATTCAAAGTATTACAGTCGATGGTGAACAATTAACATCAAGTGAAACAATGGATTTTCTCGAATATGTTTTTAATGGAGGACATCTTCAAAAGAATAACTCTTTTAATGGTGGAAATAACCCCGACGGCTATGTGTGGTAACATTAGAAATAGAGGGATGTATATATGAAACAATTAAGTATTATTCCATGCGGTATTAAGAAGGTTTGGGATAAACATCCTGAATTAGGTGCCGTTTCAGCAAGTGAGGCTTACATTGGAACATTTCATAATCTCTGTCGTCAGTACGCGAAAGCTTTTACGGACAATTGGGTGATTCTATCAGCAAAGCATGGTTTTTTATTTGCAGATGATATTGTTGACGGTCCGTATGATGTTACATTTAACCAGAAAAGTGATGAAATCATTTCGATGGAGCGCTTGCGAAAACAAGTGAAGGATAAACAGTTAGATCAATATGATGAATTAATCGTATTAACAGGTAAAAAATACAAAAAAGTAGTATATGAAAGTTTTGGTGATTCTGTACCAGCGTCATTTCCACTTTTGCAATGTAAGGGAATTGGCTACATGCAGCAATTGTTAAAGAAAGCTGTTGAGGAAGGAAAGCCGATTCATTCGTAATGAAGGAGCTATAACATGAACCGTGCAGTAATGATGATCATTATTCTAATCATCTACGTAATTTACGCAGCATTTAAACATAGGGAAGTATGGAAGAAGCTATCAATTAAACAAATAATCGGTGTGCTAGTGACATTTATTCTTATCATGGGAATTGGTAGTTTGGTCTTGTATTATTTTTCCCGTTTCCTTATGGATATCATTCCAAATGATATTGTTAGTATCGCCATGCAGTTTATCAGTGCATTAATCATTGTTATTTTTGGTGTAGTTGTTTTCAATATTTATGCGTCACGAATAACCAATGGAGTACTACCAATTAAACGACCTTCAAAATAATCGACAACTCTGCATTAGATTGCAGGGTTGTTTTTTTATGTTTAATTGATACCGCATTAATCGAAAACGTAAAAAGAATTGACCACATCTATTTCTCCAATTTAGTCTACGAGCCGTTCCAAAATTTACGTCAACTGAAAATAATAGTATAGGAAGTTGATTTGAAGGAGGTGGGAGAATTGGACAAAGGTACAATTGTCCGTACAGTTGCACTAGTTTTGGCGCTTGTGAATCAGGTCCTAGTGTTGTTCAAAAAATCCCCTTTACCATTAGATTCTGAGATAGTCGAGCAAGCAGTCGCATTACTATTTACCATTATTACATCAGTAGTTGCCTGGTTTAAAAATAATTATGTAACCAATAAGGGGAAACAGCAGAAGAAAGTTTTATGTGAGAACGGTTTGGCAAAAGCAGAAAAAAGTAGTGAAAAATAAATTTCTGTTAGATTATCACAGGAAAGATGGTTAAGGGATCTTGAGCCTTCCTGTCAGTAGCGGCAGGAAGGAATTTAAAAATCTCTCTTTTTTTTCAGTCTTATATGCTGATCATTTACTAACTTTTCGTTATAATAAAATAAGTAAGAATTATTATAAAGGGAGAGATTTGATGCAAACAACGTATAAGCCTACTTGGGACCTTGATGTGATTTTTCCGGGTGGGAGCGAGTCAGAAGCATTTCATACATATGTCACAACGATAGAGCGTGAGATGAAGGACTTAGCTGGCTACGTTAACGATTTCATACCTGCTAAGGAAAATGTCAATATTGCTCTGTTAGAAAAAATTGTTGATGAACTAGAGCATACAATGAAAAAACTGCGGGAAGCATTTGCTTTTGTTAGTTGTTTAAGTGCACAAAATGTAAAAGATGAAAAGGCTAGTGTTTTAGTTGGAAAACGCAGTGAGTTAAAAGCGAAAATGGATGCGATTAAAACAAATTTTGAACAAAAATTAGTCTCAATTGATGATCAAACATGGAGTGATTTGCTTAAACGACCAAATATAGAGCAAGTTGCTTTTGTCCTGGATGAAAACAGGGAGAAGGCGAAAGACCTGTTATCAGCAGATCAAGAAGTGCTTATTAATGATCTTGCGGTAGACGGATACCATGGCTGGGGACAAATGTATGAAACAGTTGTTGGGAATATGAATGTTGCGATTGAAGATAATGGAGAAGTTACAAATTATTCAGTAGGACAAGCCGCTAACAAATTGAGCAATCCAGATCGTGCCGTACGTCAACATGTATTTCAAAGGTTAGGAGATGCATGGTCGGAAAATACTAACTTATTTGGCCAAACGTTAAATCATTTGGCAGGATTTCGTTTGCAAACCTATAAACATCGTGATTGGCAGGACGTTTTAAAAGAGCCATTAGCGATTAATCGGATGAAAAAGGAAACATTAGACGCAATGTGGGGCGCGATTACGAACCATAAACAGACGTTTGTTGCTTATTTGCAAAGAAAAGCGGAATTATTAGGATTGGAAAAACTAAGTATGTATGACATCGGGGCACCACTAACCGATACGGTAAAAACTTCCAGCTATACAGAAGGGGCTAACTTTATCGTTGAGAATTTTCGAAACTTTAGTCCGAAAATGGCTGATTTTGCCCGAATGGCTTTTGATAATCGTTGGATTGAGGCGGAAGATCGTGCTGGAAAGCGTCCAGGGGGATTCTGCACAAGTTTTCCAGACAGTGAACAGACACGTATTTTTATGACATATTCTGGGACAACTTCTAATATTGCCACCCTTGCCCATGAATTAGGCCATGCTTACCACCAGCATGTAATGAATGATGTGAATGGATTGAATCAGGGGTATGCAATGAATGTAGCAGAAACGGCATCAACGTTTGCTGAAATGATTATTGCCGATGCATCAGTGAAAAATGCTAAAAGCAAAGAGGAAAAACTGTCTGTACTAGAGGATAAAATACAGCGGAGTGTTGCCTTTTTTATGAATATTCATGCGCGATTCCTTTTTGAGCAACGATTTTATGATGAACGAAAACAAGGTATGGTTCCGGTACCTAGACTAAATGAATTAATGGTGGAGGCACAAAAAGAGGCATATTGCGATGCTTTAGATACGTACGATCCGAATTTCTGGGCGTCTAAACTGCATTTTCACATCACGGGAACGCCATTTTATAATTTTCCATATACGTTCGGTTATTTGTTTAGTCTCGGAATCTATGCATTTGCACTTGAAAAAGGTGGTAGTTTTGAAGATGACTATATTGCACTTCTTCGTGACACCGGAAAAATGACCGTTGAAGACTTAGCGGAAAAACATTTAGGAATTGATTTGACGAAACCAGACTTCTGGGAAAATGCCATCCGTTTATGTGTAAAAGATGTTGAGGAGTTTTTGGCACTTTAAATCCTAGCGTTGTCACTGGTTGGCGAATACGTTATAATACAGGTAACGAAAAAAGCATAGAAATAAAAGTCTACAGGGGGAGCCCATTTGGCTGAGAGTGAACACTGAGCTGTTCTTACCCTTTGAACCTGTTAGTTAATACTAGCGTAGGGATGGTAGCTTTTTTGATGGTATAAAAGCAATGTGAGCGGATTCCCCATCAGGAAGCTTCCCCTTTGACATTGCTTTTTTTGTGTTCAAAATTTTCGCAGGTAGATTTTTAGTCTACTAGAAGGGGAGGTTATTTGTTTGAAGGAGAAACGTACATTGTTTTTAATTGAAGTAGCTATTTTTACAGCGTTAGCATTAGCATTGGATCTTGCTCCGTTTTTATCTTTTAAAATTTGGGCACAAGGCGGATCAATTTCATTGGCAATGATTCCGGTATTTATTGTCGCCTTTCGTTGGGGATTAAAAGGTGGATTATTGTCAGGATTTCTATGGGGTGTTTTACAAGTAGCATTAGGCACAGGATATATATTGTACTTTTGGCAAGGCCTGCTTGATTATGCGGTAGCGTTTACTGTGATCGGCTTTGCAGGCATTTTTGCAAAACCAATTCAGCATGCAGTTAAGGAAGGCAATACGGCAACATCTATAACATATATTTTAACTGGTGTCTTTCTCGGTTCCATGTTGCGTTTTATTGCCCATTTTGCTGCAGGAGTCGTATTTTTCGAGTCGGCAGTTGACGGCATGAATGTCTGGATTTATTCATTGCTTTATAATATTTCATACATTATTCCGTCGTTCATTATTTGTACAATCGCGGTGTTCTTCTTGTTCCATAAACAGCCAAGAACACTATTAAGTGCAACTGCATAAGCATTAGCTTTCCGCTCACGATATGTTGGGTCGTGCCACTGTCTTTAGTTGGCACGGCTTTTATTTTTGGGAAAATGAATAAAGATAGATTTGTGCACAGCACCTATTTTGCGAAGTGCATATTTTTTGAGTATACTGAAAATAGGGGTGATCATTTTGCGGGAATTAATTGGCGAATGTAAATCATGTGGGGATGCTGTTTATTGTGAAAATGGCTTTTTTGATGGTGAACAAATAGATGGAAACTTATATTGTAATCATTGTGCCGAAAAGTTGGATTCTGAAACGGACAAACAAGCGTAAGCTCGTTTGTCCGTTTTAAATTAAATACACCATACCTTGTTCCAGTGTCAAAAGTAAATTGTTTTTTGAACCTTCCTTTTTTCTCACTCCCTATTATCGATTTGCATAGGCTATAGCACACGTAAGAAGAAAGGAAGGTTCATGTGGAGCTTACGATATCGCATTGGCTATATGGGTTATTTACACTAATTATTATTTTGACAATGATTTTCAAACGTGGCGTTGTACTCCCTACATTACTTGGAACGTTTGTCATTGCCTGGGTGTATAATGGTAGTCTTATTGACGGTTTCACTTCCATTTTTAATGCGAATTTGGTTGCAGCAAAAGAGCTCTTTAGTATATTTTTAATCATCACATTTATGTTGGCACTGTTGCATTCGTTGCGTGATCTCGGAGCGGATCGAAGGATGATACAACCGATTCAGAAGATGATGGTTAATGGACATGTTTCATTTTTCGTACTTATTGCTGTAACGTATGTTATTTCCTTATTTTTCTGGCCTACACCAGCTGTTCCATTAATTTGCGCACTTCTTGTTCCGGCAGCAGTGCGTGCAGGGTTACCGGCTATTACGGCGGCGGTAGCGATTGCAATTGCTGGGCAAGGGATGGCGCTTTCTTCTGATTATATTGTGCAGGTCGCTCCTAGCCTATCCGCTAAGTCTGCTGGGATTGAAGTTGAAGTTGTTACTGATCAGGCATTATTGCTTTCACTTATCACCGGTGGGATCGCAATAGCTGCTGCTTATTTGTTGTATCGAAAATCAATTCGTTCAAAAGATAGTGAATTGATACAAAAAGATTTAGAAGCTCTGGAAACTGTATCAGAATCAAGGAACGTAGCAAAGTCATCACATCTCACAACTTGGAGTAAACTATTTTCTGTCATTGTTCCAATCGCTCTGCTTGCTGTTGTCGTTTATATGATGTCTGCCAAACTGATGTCAGGAAGAATGACAGGTTTTGAGGGTGGTGACGGAGCGGCATTTGTCGGTGGGGTTGCTGTCATCCTCTTACTTCTATCAACAGTCGCATTTGGTAGGCAACATGCACTCGATTATATCAGCAATCACATTACCGACGGATTTGTATTTGCCTTTAAAGCAATGGGGCCAGTTATCCCTATTGCAGGATTCTTCTTCTTAGGAAGTGCTGATTTTTCCGGTAGTATTTTAGGGATAGATGAGAATCCGCCAGCGTTTTTATTTGATCTCGTTCAGTCAACGCAAGAGTTTTTACCAAAAAGTGCCCTGCTTGCCGCGCTAAGTGTATTAATCATTGGAATTATTACCGGATTAGATGGTTCTGGTTTTTCCGGATTACCTTTGACAGGTGCACTTGCAGCATCATTGGATAGTAGTGTAATCGATTCTGGTACCCTCGCAGCAATTGGCCAAATGGGCTCCGTCTGGACTGGTGGAGGAACTATTGTAGCCTGGTCTTCCTTAATCGCAATTGCTGGTTTTTGCGGTGTTTCTGTTATGGACCTCGTCCGGAAAAATTTTGTTCCAGTCATGCTGGGGCTCGTCATATCCACATTGCTTGCTGTGTTTATCTTGTAAATAATAATGATGTGAAAAGGTGCCATCAATTGTCCGTGGGCACCTTTTTATTTTGCGAACGCTGGAGGAACATCGGCGTGAGAACAGGGGTATCGGCGCGAGAGCAGAAACATCGGCGCGAGAGCAGAAACATCGGCGCGAGAGCAGAAACATCGGCGCGAGAGCAGAAACATCGGCGCCAGAGCAGAAACATCGGTTCGAAACCGAATCCATTCAACATCTCCCAACAATAATTCAATAATCCTAACAGAAATATTTACATATTCAAAATTATCAGTTATAGTTGTACTAAAATAGAGAGTTTTCTCATATTTTTTAGTAGGTTAAGCTCTAAGTACACAGGGTTTATCTAAATAAAATGAGGGAGGTTGAATTGATGAGCGGTATTTTGGTTGCGATTATTGGTATTATTGTTTTTGCGTTAGGCTATCGTTATTATTCCAAATTTGTTGCTGAGAAAATTTTTCGTTTGGACCCCAATTACGAAACACCGGCACACACTTATGAAGATGGCGTTGATTTTGTTCCTACCAATAAATTTGTGCTCTGGGGGCATCATTTTACTTCTGTTGCAGGTGCAGCACCAATTGTTGGACCAGCTATAGCAGTTTATTGGGGTTGGCTCCCTGCGTTTTTATGGGTTATTTTGGGAACGGTGTTTGCTGCAGGTGTTCATGATTTTGGGACACTTGTGTTATCAGTCCGTAACAAAGGTCAATCAATCGGCACACTTGCAAACAAATTGATTGGACAGCGGGCGAAAATCTTGTTTTTATTTATAATTCTTATACTAGTTTTAATGGTAAACGCTGTGTTTGCCTGGGTAATTGCGAATTTGTTTGTTTCATTTCCGGCGAGTGTTTTACCGGTATTTATTCAAATTCCGCTTGCAATATGGATTGGTTATGCTGTATACAAACGAAAACAGAAAATGCTTGTACCATCTTTAATCGCTTTAGCTATCATGTACATTACAGCGGTAATAGCTAGTAAGGTAGATTTTCTGCAAATTGATTTAGTCCAATACATGGGTGGAGAAAATGGTGAAGGGCTATTTGGTTTAGGTGCTGTTTCGTCAGCATTTTTCATTTGGATTATTATTTTAATGGTATATGTATATGTTGCTTCGACAATGCCAGTTTGGAAATTGCTTCAGCCACGTGACTTTATCAATTCGCATCAGCTAATTGTTGGTCTAGCCATTCTTTATTTAGGATTAATTTTTATGAATCCAGATATAACGGCTCCAGCAACAAATGTGGATACCGATGTTTCTTGGTTCCCGTTATTGTTTATTACGATTGCATGTGGAGCTATTTCTGGATTCCATGGACTTGTATCATCTGGAACATCATCGAAACAATTAAACAAAGAAACGGATGCACGGATGGTTGGTTATTTAGGTGCAGTTGGTGAAGGTGCGTTAGCGTTAATCGCCATTATTGCTGTTGTTACATTCTTTGCTAATGCAGATGAATTTTTAGCAACCTATAGTAGTTTTACAGCAGCTAATGGAGCAGGTTTAAATGTATTTGTTGAAGGTGCAAGTAAATTAGCTACGGGCTTAATGATCCCGGCTGATGTAGCAGCAACAATTGTTTCCGTTATTGTGGTTAGCTTTGCCGCTACATCATTGGATACATCCGTACGGCTTATGCGTTATATTATTGCAGAGTTAGGTATCGAATATAAAATGCCAGTGTTATCAAAAACACATGTAGCTACAACTGTTGCTGTTGTCTCAAGTGCTGCATTGGTATTAATACCTGAAGGACCAAAAGGATTTGGTTCAGGCGGTTATCTCCTTTGGCCGTTGTTTGGAACGTCCAACCAGTTGCTTGCCGGAATTAGTTTATTACTGATTGCTATTTGGCTCAAACGATTAGGCCGAAACTACGCGATCGTGTTAATTCCAATGATTTTCGTGATGTTTATGACGTTATGGGCCATGTTTAAACAAGTGATCTTTGAATGGTCATGGATTGGTACTAGTTCAAATATGTTGTTATTTGTGTTTGGTGCGATTATTTTTGTCTTCGCAGTATGGATTGTGCTGACCGCAGGATCTGTCTTGTTAGGGAAATCAGATAATGATATACCAAATGACAATATAAATGCAAAATAACAATTTGTTCAATAATTAGGGATTTGGGGGATCATTTAAAATGTGATCCCTTTTCTGCTTATTTAAACTTACGAAAAGCTTTATCATTGACTATGAATGCATTTTTTCTAAAAAATGAGGTGAAATTATGTTCGATAAATTAAAAAAACTAGTAGACTTTTATGAAGAAGTACTAAGCATGCCACATCGCCAAGAAATAGCGCGGGAGTTAAGAAATGAGGATGACTTATTTTTGTTATTGCTATATTCTGAGATGATCGGTATCCCAAATCCAGTCTATTATTATACGCTTGAATTGTATCCGTATATGATTGAAAAATTTCACGACTGGCATTTGCGAATGGGCATGGAGAAATCACCAATGTCCGGAATTCGTTGTTGCTAGAGCCAGAAAGCCGATATCAATCATCCAAAAGAAGGAGCATTTATCATGCAGGAATTAACGAAAAAAATAGTTTTTGTCGGGGGGAAAGGCGGAGTCGGGAAATCTACAACTGCCGCAGCAGTAGCTTGGAAATCAGCAAATGAAGCACAAAAAACACTACTTGTTTCAACAGATCCAGCACATAATCTTGGTGATATATTTAATCAAAAAATTGGCGGAAAAATAAGCCGAATTTCACAACAACTTTCTGCACTGGAAATTGATCCTGAAGTAGAAACAAACAACTATATCAAAGGGGTAAAGGAAAATATTAAAGGGGTTGTTCATTCCGGTATGATGGAAGAGGTCCATCGTCAATTAGATACAGCCAAGGCATCTCCAGGTGCTGATGAAGCTGCTTTATTTGACAAACTAATCTCAATTATTCTGGAAGAGAGCGAGAATTATGATACGATTATTTTTGATACGGCACCAACAGGACACACGATTCGATTATTATCATTACCTGAACTAATGGGAGTATGGATTGAAGGAATGTTGGAAAAACGTAAGAAAACGAACGAAAATTATTCACAGCTTCTAAACGACGGGGAGCCAATCGAGGATCCAATTTATGATGTTCTCAAAAAACGTCAGCAGCGCTTTGCCAAAGCGCGGGAAATGTTACTAAACCCTGCGCTAACGAGTTTTATATTCGTCTTAAATCCAGAACGGCTTCCTATTTTAGAGACGGAGAAAGCAATCAAATTACTTGATCGTTATCACTTGCATGTGAAAACATTAATTGTGAATAAAGTTTTACCAGAAAACACGGATGGGGAATTTTTACAAAAACGAAAAGAATACGAAAAGCAACATCTTCAAATGATTGAAGAAACATTTACTAAACAGCAATTAATCCGTGTGCCACTATTTTCAAGAGATATAACCAGTAAACAGGATTTAGAAGAATTTAGTACTCATTTTTGAAAGGATGGTTGTAATGAAAGCATTTGTTCATGATCACGGAAATCTATTAATAAAGGATATGAATGATCCAGTAGCAGGGGATGGAGAAGTAGTTATTGCAATTCGTGCAGCCGGTCTTAATCATCGGGATCTGTTTATTCCTAACCGTAGGGGAAATGATGCGCAAGCGCTCGTGATTGGCTCTGATGGGGCAGGGATAATTGAATCCGTTGGTAAGGGCGTGGAGCAATTTTCCACAGGTGATGAGGTGATCATTAATCCAGGACTACTGTGGTATGAAAACAGTGTTGCGCCACCAAAGGAATTTGATATTCTGGGTATGCCTGACAATGGAACGTTTGCTGAAAAAATTGTTGTGTCAGCTGAACAAGTTGAGCATAAGCCTTCCCATTTAACGTGGGAAGAAGCTGGAGTACTTGCCCTTTCAGCGTTAACTGGTTACAGGGCTTTGTTTACGAAAGGCGAATTAAAAGTAGGAGACACAGTATTCATACCAGGAGCAGGCAGTGGTGTTGCAACATTTCTGATCGCATTTGCCAAGCATAAGGGCGCGCGTGTTATTGTTACTTCTCGCAGTGAACAAAAACGTGATCAAGCAAAAAAATTAGGGGCGGATATTGCGCTTGATACAGAAAGCAATTGGCTAGAGGAATTAAAAGATGAAACAATAGATCTTGTAATTGACAGTGTAGGCCGTGCAACATTTAATCGATCATTGGAATTGTTGAAAAAGGGTGGCAGAATCGTGATCTTCGGCTCATCAACAGAAGATACGGTGGAACTGAATCTGCGTGATTTTTTCTATGGACAGTATCAACTAATTGGTTCAACGATGGGGAGTAGAGAAGAACTTCGCGATATGTTGAAATTCATCGAAGACAATAACATTCACCCGATAGTTGACAATTCATTTACACTTGATCAAACAAATGAAGCGATGGATTATTTAGAGCAAGGGAAACAGTTTGGAAAAATTGCGATTCACGTTAGGGATTAAACCTTATAAGGGCTCTCTGTATCTTAAGGAATAAGAGGGCCCTATTTAGTTAACCCTTCCTGTTTGTTGATAAAGGTGGCTGCTCCATCCATTCTTTTTCAATCATAATGTTTAGCCCCTCATTACCGAATTTCAAGATCTCACCTATAAAATGAGAATAGTGCAACCCTAAATCTTTTCTCATGGAGACGGATAGTGAAGTACTTAGAGTCGTAAAACCGACCTGATTTGTTGAGGTAATAAAGAACATCATTAATCGTTCCGAAAATGGCGATATCGTTGAATCTGTAACCTCCAATGTTATGGGGAAAATGGGAACTTGTTCGCTGTCTTTTAAAATTTTGTTAAACGTATCGATCTGTTTTTCGCTTAATTTTTTCCCTTTTTTGAAGTATTCTTTGACTTTGTTATCGGTTGTTACTTGGATAAATCCCATCAGTAGTATCAATCCAATACAATTTCGTTCAATTGTACAAAAGATTTCACCAATCTCTAATGTATTGAGTGGCCTTCCTTCACCAAACAATGTATTTAGAAAGGAAGGCCGATCCTGAACAAACTCCACATGCTCTGGATAAGCAATTTTCGGTGACCGATCATAAATTCCTTTGGATACCATGAGATGAAGGGACTTTTTATACAACGCAACGGAAGTAGATAAACATTCCTCGATAAAGGCAAAAATATCTTTTCGAACCACTTTCCCTAACATGGATGCATAAAGTACATGCACGACACGTTCCTCACGATAGACAAAACTTAATGCGTACAAATCGGTAAAGAGTGCAGGTGCAGAAAAGTTAACATCTTCATCAGAAAATCCTTTTGGAATAGGAAACTTTTCTTCTCTTAATATTCTTTCTATGTCGCTAATCATGGAATCATTCAACGATACAGCTTTTTCGATAATTGGTATAATTTCCTTGTCTTTCAGATGCTTAAGAAAATGCTTATAAAAACAATTTGTGGCCGTACTTTCGTTATAGAGCGTCCACAAGGCAGAAATCTCTGTTGACGTTAATCGTATGTCTTCGTGTTCCAATTTGACTACTCCTTGTTTGTTTTTTAATAGCATTTAACTTTCGAAACATTTTTATACAATTTCGTTATCGAAGGACAAAAAAATATAACAGAGAAAAAAGCTCATCATGTAAGATTATGATGAGCTCATTAATTAGTTTACTTCCGCTTTTTCCATCCAGTCCTTGCCTTCTAACTGCCTTGTTACGAGCATGCTTGAAACTGAATCACCTGTAACATTGATCATTGTTGCTGGTGGATCAACAACGACACCAATAGCGGATATGATTGGCAAAGCTTCAATTGGTAACCCATATAATGTTACAATCATCAGCTCACCCATAAAACCACCGCCAGGGATCCCACTCATAACAATTCCTGATAATAGGCAAATACCGATTGCGGTTAAGAAGGTATCTATTCCAGTAAAATCCATATTAAATACACCGAAAACAAAAGCAATTTTTAACATGGCCGACAAACAGGAACCATCCATATGAATCGTTGCGCCAAGTGGTAGTACAGTTTCACGAATATCCTTAGGTACACCGATTCTTTTTGTTGCTTCCAGGTTAACTGGTAGGGAAGCGATACTGCTACCTGTTCCTAGAGATGTTACAGCTGGATTGAGGATGTTTTTCCAAAAGCGTACAACACCTTTTTTGCCACCGGATATAAAAGCATATAACGTAAATCCAATTGCAAAATAAAGGATGGCAACAGGGTAATAAATCAGCACTGCTTTTGCATAATCACCGATTAAATCAGTTCCGAACTGACCAATTAATGAAGCGAAGTAAGCCCCCAACCCAATTGGCGCATAATACATAATCAACTGAACGAGCTTCATAAATATTTCTGATCCACTTGATAGGAATTTAGCAAATGGACGGCCTTTTTCACCAGTTAGTCCAGTCGCAACTCCAACTAATACGGAAAAAATAATTAAGACTAGCATGTTATCCCGGGAAAATAGATCAACAAAATCAGGGACAGTAAATGTATTGACCAATTGTTCGGATAATGGGACCTGTTCGATATCCTCTGGTGTTTCCAATGGAATGTCAGCCCCTGATCCAGGCGGAAATAGCACAGTTGCAACCAACATAACAATCGCTGCAATAATTCCGGTTACAACGAAGATCGTGATCATCGACCCCATAATCTTCCCGAGCCGCTTCATGCTGTTCATGTTCCCAATCGCTGATGCAATCGAAAAGAAGACCAATGGCATTACAACCATAAATAAAAGGTTAAGAAAAATATCTCCTAATGGCTTTATGACTTCAGCTTTATCTCCAAATATAAGTCCGATTATTGATCCAATGATGATCGACACAAGCAAAATTAATGGGAAACGATAAGCTTTTAATTTTTCTCTCATTGTACGTACTCCTTTTATGTACAAAAATGTAAGACGGTTATAATCTTACATGATAAATAGGAGTATGAACAAGATAAAAAATGTTACTCTCTTAAGTGTGGGGTGATTAGGGCTATTGCGTGCTGTAGTTTTCTACTGTTTTCTTGATATAATTGTTTTGCTTCCTCATTTTCAGTAGCCAATGCAAAAAGTTCTAAGTCTGCCTGGCATTTTTTTAGTGTAGCAAGCAACAACGGTTTTTCGGTTGGATTTGGTACGGCGATCTTATCATCGTATAAATCGACATTTAATTGCCCGTCATTATCCGCTTGACCAAGGAAAACATTCTCAATACTTACATTCATCTTGTCTAATTCCGTCTCAAGCCAATTGGTGTTAAGTGAAAGGTTTGCTAAAGGCTCCAGCAAAACCTTTCCATCCATTATAACGGTTTGCGGCTCTTTTGTTGGTGCAAGCTTGACACCTAAATCTTTTGCAGTCAATGGTTGATTTTCTCTTTTGGGCAAAACATTTAAAGTACCAGATGGTTCTAAAAGGGCAAATTCAACGTCAGCAACTTGAAAGTAATTATTGTCACGTAATTTTTCAAGTAATTCATCCGTAGAATAACCTTCTTTTTTTAAATTATCTTCCATCACTTTTCCATCCTGAATTAAAATCGTACTCTTTCCCTGAACAATGTTACGGAATGTTTTACTTTTTAATGAAACATAATTAACTGCATACGGAATGAGGAACCATACAGCAATTGCTAATAATCCATGTATCAAGTTAGACTGTAAATCAATAGAATAGATTGCAATGATTCCACCTAAGACAAAACCAGTTATATATTCAAAAACGTTTAGTTGTGCTATTTGTTTTTTACCATTTAATTTTGTTAAAACAAAGATGACAACTAATAGGCTAAACGACCTTAATATTATTTCAACCCATCCTGGCATATTCTACCTATCCTTTCCAAGCCGATACGTTAAGATTTATATTGGGGTTCTTCCTGCCCTAAACGAATCACCTGTTTTTGTAAATCGTCTTTTACTTCTGAAATAATGGTTTGTACTTCTTCATATGTTTGCTTTGCTTGTTGATCCTGTGCCTTGTTTGCTAACAAACCAAGTGTAGCTTCAGCACTTTTAATGGATGAAAAGCAACTTTTTACTTGAGATCCCACTGTCATCTGTGTTTACGGCCCCTTTCTTTATCCTTTTGGTTTGAAAATGAGTGCTCCGATCATGCCGAAGATGATTGCAGCTGAAATACCGGAGCTGGTTACTTCAAACATTCCAGTAACGACACCGATAAGTCCATGTGTTTCGGCTTCGGCAATTGCTCCATGAACGAGTGAATTACCGAAACTTGTAATTGGCACTGTTGCGCCGGCACCCGCGAAGTCAATTAATGGTTCATATAGGCCCAACCCATCTAAAAGAGCACCGACAACTATAAGAATACTTAACGTGTGGCCTGGTGATAGTTTGAAGACATCGAACATTATTTGTCCAATAACACAAATTAATCCGCCAATGACGAATGCCCAGAAAAATATCATGATTTATCACTCCCTGATTCAATTGAAACTGCGTGGGCTATACATGGGATCGGATTTTTTTGTTGTATACTTAATGGGGAATGAAGAGCACCAGTTGCGACAACAAGTATACGGTTTAATTCTCCTTTGTTCATTCGGTTTAGAAAGTGCCCATAAGTAACAACCGAAGAACAAGCGGCACCACTAGCTCCAGCAAGAACTGGTTGGTCTTCGCGATAAATCGTCAATCCACAATCCACGTACTTGTCCTCTTCGATTGGTAGACCTTCTTTTGTTATTAGATCTAATGATACTTCTCGACCAATATGTCCTAAATCACCAGTTATGATTAAGTCGTAATAGGAAGGATCCACATTACGCTCTTTAAAATGTGCAGCAATTGTATCAGCTGCTGCCGGGGCCATTGCTCCGCCCATATTGAATGGATCTGTCATTCCCATATCAACCACTTTACCTATAGTTGAACTTGTGATTTGAGGACCGTTTCCATTTTTAGCAAGCAATGCGACTCCTGCTCCCGTTACAGTCCATTGTGCAGTTGGGGGCTTTTGTCCCCCATACTCTGTCGGATAACGAAATTGCTTTTCAGTTGCAGCATTATGACTAGCACTGCCACTTAAAATATAATTTGCACCATTACCGTTGATAAGAAAAGATGCCAATGCCAAACTTTCCATGGACGTAGCACAAGCATTAAATAAGCCAAAGTAGGGGATACCCATCGTCTTAGCCGCAAAGCTTGTTGGGGTAATTTGGTTAATTAAATCACCACTTAAAAAAAACTCCACCTGTTCTTTTTCAATTGGGCTATTCTTAATCGCAAATTGACATGCTTCCTCCAACATGGTTTGCTGTGCTTTTTCAAATGATGCTTGTTTTAGCCACATGTCATCATGAAGTAAATCGAAATCATTTGGGATTTTTCCATTGGCTTCAAATGGACCACCAACAGTACCGGTTGACAAAATGACAGGTTTATTTTCAAATATCCATGTTCGATGACCAGCTAACATTACAATCCACCCCATTGAATTAAAATCGTTTTTATCAGTGCAATGATAAAAGCGGAGAATACACCGAATAAGATGACAGATCCAGCTAGTTTAAACATATTGCCCCCGACCCCTAAAACAAAACCTTCTGTTCGGTGTTCAATTGCTGCCGAAATAACGGAATTACCAAATCCAGTAACTGGGACGGCAGATCCTGCACCAGCAAATTGACCAATTCGATCATAAATGCCAAATCCTGTTAAAAGCATTGTGATAAATATCAGTGTTGCTGTCGTAGGGTTTCCGGCAGTTTGTTCGGTGAAATCAAAGAAATAAATATAAAATGTTGTAATAAGTTGGCCGATAAAACAAATAAATCCACCTACCAAAAAGGCTTTGATACAATTTTTAAGTAAGGGTCTTTTTACTTCTCGTTGTTGCTGAAATGCTTGATATTTTTGTGCTTGCGGAGGTAAATTTTTTTTCTTCTTATCTGCCATTTTAGATCACTCTTTCTGTCATGTTTGTTCCTTTGATAATTTGGTAAGATGACGTACTTCTTTTTCTAATCTTTTGTTGGACATATTGTTGGACTCAATCTCTTCTTCCAAACGATCGAGTTCAATGAAGATTTTTTGATCAGTCGACAACTCAGTCTTGAATTTAGGGAATGCTTTTTTTAATTTCTTTGCAAACTTTTTCTTTAGTTCTGCCAGTTGGAACCGCTTGTTATGATGGATTTCAATTGCTACAAGTAATTTTTTGGATGTATTCACTGCCTTTATTGCTTTAATTTCATCAAATTTAGTTAAAAATCTTTTTGCCTTATTAGCTGCATCTTGATCCATAAAGCTTGTGGAGGAAATTTTAGTATATTTAACATCCGGGCTATTTTCTGCTGTGTCGGAATCTGAATTTGTACTACATCCGACTAACAAGAGTATAAGTCCAACAAATAACATAATTTTTTTGCTGCTCATTATAATCACCTCTTATGTAGGAAGGAGGCTGGTATAACCAACCTCATATGCGGTTTTGTCTTATTGTTTATATTGTGGTTCTTCTTGTTCAATTTGTCCTACTCGTGGCTCAACACTTTGTAAAATAGCCTGTGTTTGTTGAGCTGCATCTTGATAAAGTTGTTTTGCTTGTTTATTTTCTGTTTGTAAAGCAAATTGTTCGAAACTTGCTTGAGCACTTTTTAATCCAGCTATTGTTTGTTTTACCTGTGTCGAAACGGTCACAGTTAATTCCTCCTTTTGATGAATACCATCACTAGTTATGATTGTTTTTTTTGCACTAAATATACGTTCTATTTTTTGCCGGGATATGGTAATCTTACTTTAAGACATGAGAACAAAAGCGGAAGCGAACCCAATGTTGACTTATCGGAGGTAAAGGGAGTCTCACTACATCTTTAGCGCTGAAGCTGGACGTGGCTCATCATGACCGTAAGCAAATTAGAGCCAAATTTTTTGATTACCTTTAAAATTTGAAACCTTTTGGTGGCTTTTTTCGTCATATAAAATAAGGGGGATGTCGAATTGAGAAGGAAAGCTTTGTTTTCTTTGATAATTGTGGTTTTTTTAGCTGGTGTCAGTTATTGGCTGTTTGCAAGAGAACATGTTAAATTAGCCGCGGATAAAAATGGTTCCAAACAGGTTGGCGATTTTATCTTACATATTCGCGTGGAACGAGTTGATGATGGAGTACAAGTTTATCGTTCGATTCAGTATATGGGCAAAGAACCGATAGAAATGAAGCATAATACACCATTGATATCTGTATCATTGGCGAATAAAAACCATGATTATACTGGGAGTCCCGTAACAAAAGAATTGGAAGAGGGAGATAGCTACCATCCACAAGATACAATCATTTTTAAACCTCCAAGTAAAGGGAAATATGACTTACATTGTCAGGCGAAATTTACGGTCAATGGAGAAGAAATGATAATAGATCATACGGAGAAACTTGAGTTCAAGTAAAAACAGCACCATATAATAAAACGGTGCTGTTTTTACTTTTCTACCCTAATAAATTCACTAATGCCTATCTAATTAGATGGGATATTTAGTTCAATTATCGTTGTCTTTTTACCTGATTGCTGCCATTCGTGAATAGCATCACTAGCTGGTTCTACAATGTCTGGCAGGGATGCGCTGATCTGTTGGTTATCCACCCATTCAGCTGTAATAATTGGCCAGTTATAATCTAAAATTTGTTTGTCATCTGTTTTGTGTGTTAAAGGTAGCTGTTTCCACTGTTCTAAATCAATAATGACAATATCGGTTAAAGGTAATGGCAATTTTGTTTCGCGATTAAACTGTAAAAACAGCCTTGACTTATCAGGTGAAAGTTTGCTTTGAACAGATTTTGCTAAGTCTGCAACGAGAATAGCCTGGTTATCTTTACTTTGATCAAGTAACAAATACGAACATAAATCATTGTGACAAGAGAATTCAAGCAAGTATATTTCGCTCGTTTCTGCTTGGATTTGAAGCATATTCATGTTCTCAATTGCTTTTTTTCGATCCGCTGTCGCTTTTAAGTAGGAATTTAAAATAGGGACCATTTCTAAATTGATCATAACTTCTTCATTTGGTAATGCAAATTCAATAAATTCGTTTACTTCATCCTCACTTTCTTCTTCAATGAGTTCTGGATTTTCGTTCGGATCAGTGGGGGGCGAGTCCTTCTTAATGATGGCTGAGCTATTTTTTGAACATGCTGCTAAAAGGATAAAACATATAAGAACTAAGATCCATCTCTTTTTCATATTTTACGCTCCTGTATAATTGATTTATTAGAATTAATTATACAACAATTCTGTGTTATGTAAAAAACAGTTGATGTGAAATTTTTAAACTATAGAACAACCTAGTCTGTTCGGGTCTCTTTTAAATGTCATTAATGGAAGATCAGAATCGCTTCAATGTGTGATGTTTGTCATACTTTGATTTAGGAAAGATCGCTATAATAAAGTAGTATGATAAATATCAATTCAAGGTTATTTTTGATACACTAAACACATAGATAATTTTGGCAGAAGGGTATGGTAAGAGATGGGCGAAATGCGAAAGCCAATTCCAGTTATCGATGCAGTTGCGAATGTGATGAAATATAGTCAACGCGGAGAAGTGGAAATCGTTTCAATAGATAATTGTGATAATAGAAGATTGGCAGAGCCAGTTATTGCGAAACACCCGGTACCCCCATTTGATAAATCGCCGTATGATGGGTTTGCACTTCGCTCAGTTGATACGGAAAAAGGTTCATTAGATAATCCAGTAGAATTTGAAGTAATTGAACATATCGGAGCAGGACAAGTACCAACAAAGACATTACATCAAGGACAAGCAACTAGAATTATGACAGGAGCAAAAATCCCTAATGGTGCTGATTGTGTTGCCATGTTTGAAGTTTGTAAAGCATTTGAAAAAGATGGAAAGAATCGAATGTCCATCAAACGCAAGATGAAACAGGGACAAAACATTATTAAGGAAGGTTCAGAAGTTGCGAATAGTGACACATTGATTGAAGAAGGAACTATTATTAATCCTGGTGTAAAAGCGATACTTGCAACATTTGGGTATAGTCAAGTAAAAGTTGCAAAAAAACCGATTGTAGGTGTGATAGCAACGGGTACGGAATTATTAGACGTTGACGAGGAATTACGCCCTGGGAAAATACGTAACTCCAATGCGCATATGATACTATCACAGATAAAGCGAGCAGGTGGCGATGTGGTTTACTTTGGAAAGCTTGCCGATGAATTTGACGCGAGCTACAACACCATTTCACATGCATTGGAGAAAGTAGATATGCTAATTACGACTGGTGGCGTTTCGGTTGGTGATTTTGATTTAATGCCAGCAATTTATGAGAAATTAGGTGCAGAGGTATTGTTTAATAAAGTAGCAATGCGTCCCGGAAGCGTAACAACGGTTGCGGTAAGAGGGGGTCAGTTACTATTTGGTTTATCTGGGAATCCATCAGCATGTTATGTCGGATTTGAATTATTTACGCGCCCGATTATCCAACGCCATTTGTTTAGCAAACAGCCATTTTTAAAACGGATTCAGGCAACATTAAGTGAAAATTTTCCGAAGCCAAATCCATTCACAAGGTTTGTTCGAAGTTTTATAACGTTTGAAAATGGCCAAGTTGGTGTTCAGCTGGCTGGTATGGATAAATCCAACGTTGTCACTTCTCTTGCACATACGAATGGATTAATGGTTTTACCGGGAGGAACAAGAGGATATAAAGCAGGAACAAATGTTGAAGTTTTATTATTGAATGACACAGATGGTCAATCAGAATTTTAATAAGGGGTGAGCAAAATGGCGGAAAACAGTGCTCCAATTACAGATCACTTTGGCAGGTCACTAAAAGATTTGCGGATTTCTGTTATAGATAAATGTAATTTCCGGTGTACGTATTGCATGCCTAAAGAGATTTTTGGCGATGATTACGCTTTTTTGCCTGAAAGTGAATTATTAAGTTTTGATGAAATCATTCGTTTGGCAGAAGCTTTTGCTAAACTAGGAGTGGAAAAAATCCGGATTACCGGAGGAGAGCCATTGCTCCGTAAAAATCTTGATCAGTTAATTGCGAGATTGGCAACGATACCAGGTATTAAGGATATTGCGCTGACAACAAATGGAATTCTTTTGCCGAAAAGAGCGGTTAAATTAAAAGAAGCTGGGTTAAAGCGGGTAAATATCAGCTTGGATGCAATCGATGATGATGTATTTACGAAAATTAATGGAAAGGGTGTAAAGACACTTCCTGTCATAAAAGGTATTGAAGCGGCCCAAAAAGCTGGATTGCAAGTTAAAATTAATATGGTTGTGAAAAAAGGGATGAATGATAATCAAATTTTACCGATGGCGCGTTATTTTAAAGGTAAAAATATTATTTTACGCTATATCGAATTTATGGATGTCGGAAATCATAATGGTTGGGATGTAAATAATGTAATCTCAAAGAAGCAGATCATTGCACAAATTAATGAGGAAATGCCAATTAAACCTACAGAAGAAAATTACTATGGTGAAGTTGCCTCTAGATTTCGTTATAAGGATGGCGGTGGGGAAATAGGTGTTATTGCATCTGTAACCGATTCATTCTGCAGTAGTTGTACAAGAATTCGTCTTTCCGCTGATGGTAAACTGTATACATGCCTATTTGCATCGAGTGGTTATGATATCCGAGGGAAGCTGCAGGAAGGGTTAACAGAAGAACAACTCAAACATAATTTGGCTTCATTATGGCACCGGAGAAAAGATCGTTATTCAGATGAACGGGCTGAAAATAAATATGAAAACCGGAAGAAAATTGAAATGTCCTATATTGGTGGATAACAAACGAGACTGGGTTATTAAGGTGGTGAATGGATGAAAACTTTTAAACTAAAAAAGCTGGAAATTCTTGAATCTGTTGATGACGATATTATACAGCACGATATTCCTTTAAGGGATGGATTAATTATTAATCGGGAAGATGATGAGAATCAATGGGTGCTAGAAGCATATTTAAATCATGATTACCTACCGTTTTTTAAGGAATTAAAGGATAAGAAAGATCAAATAATGGTACAGGTTAAAATAACAAAAGAAAGCAATAGCCCTGCAATATTTATTACATCGATATTTAGTATTAATGAAATCGGCTCCCATGCTAATGTACTATTTAAAGGGAATATTGTTGATCGGCAAAAAGGAATTATCCAAGATATGCTACAAAAACTGGTCGAAGAAGGTTATCAAGGGGAGTCATTAATTAAAAAGTTTAAGGAATTAATTTGAAAAGGGCTCAGTATTTTGTATACTGTTCCTTTTTTGCAATATATGATTGTTTTACCTTGCATAATGATTTTTTTACAAAAGTAAAAAGAAAGTTGTCGAAAACACAAGCATTTAACAATTTCGCCTGCTATAATAAGGTTAAGTTTTTGGGGAAAATACCGATATAATAATAGAAATGTATTAGGGAGTAACTGCATAATGTTTTCACAACATCCATTGATTCGCATTATAAATAAATTATCACCAGTTCAACTCATTTTAATATTTTACTTTATTGCAGTAATCGTTGCGACTGCTCTATTAGCACTACCAGTGACCCACAGGGACGGGGTTGATGTCCCGTTAATTGATTTACTCTTTACAGCAGTTAGTGCAATGAGTGTTACAGGTCTTAGTACGATTAGTATTGCGGGTACATTCAATACGGCCGGAATTATTGTACTAGCCTTAATTCTGCAATTGGGCGGAGTCGGTGTGATGGCGATTGGTACATTTATCTGGATTTTACTAGGTAAGAAAATTGGTCTAAAAGAACGTCGGCTTATTATGACTGACCAAAATCAGACGACATTTGAAGGAATGGTTCGCTTAATAAAGCAGATTCTTCTAGTTATTTTAACCATCGAGTTTATAGGATTTATCATTTTAGGAACTTATTTTCTACAGTACTTCCCAACAGCTGGCGAAGCATATTTAAATGGGTTCTTTGGCTCGATTAGTGCGACGACAAATGGTGGATTTGATATAACTGGAGATTCGTTAATTTCATTTAAAGATGATTATTTTGTTCAGTTTATTAATATGTTACTAATTATTTTTGGGGCAATTGGTTACCCAGTATTAGTAGAAGTGAAAGAATATTTGTTTTCAAAATCGGATCACCAAGTCCAGTTCCGATTCTCATTATTTACGAAAGTTACAACATTGACATTTTTTGCATTAATTATTGTTGGGACGACTTTCATTTTCCTGTTAGACGCTAATCATTTTTTCAGTGGTAAGTCGTGGCATGAAGTATTGTTTTATTCCTTATTTCAATCTGTAACAACCAGAAGTGGTGGCTTAGCTACGTTGGATGTAAGTCAGTTAACCGAACAAAATCATCTTTTTATGTCGTTATTAATGTTTATTGGTGCGTCACCTAGTAGTGCTGGTGGAGGAATCCGAACAACTACATTTGCTTTAGTAATTATTTTTATCATTACTTTTGCTAGGGGTGGAAACAGTATCCGTTTGTTTAAACGCGAAATTCATGATGAAGATTTATTAAAGGCCGTCACTGTAATGTTAATGGCAATTTTCTTTGTTTATAGCTCGGTTGTCGTTATGTCTGTTTTAGAGCCATATTCATTATCACAGCTTTTGTTTGAAGTAACATCAGCATTTGGAACGGTTGGACTTTCACTTGGCATAACAGGTGACCTAACCGCATTTAGTAAAGTGATTTTAATGATCCTTATGTTTATCGGAAGGGTCGGGATTATAACGTTTTTATTAATGTTCAAAAAAAGCAAGAACACCGGAAAATATCATTACCCGAAGGAAAAGATTATTATTGGGTAAGGGAACATTGAAGGAGGAAACCATGGCTAAATTTGCAGAACCTATACATCACCAAGTGTTATCACATTTGAAAGAGGCAATTTTATTGGTACACGAGAATGGTGAGATTTTGGATGGAAATGAGGCTGCCAATTCATTATTAAATATCGAAAAACGTCCTCACCCACATATTCTGGAATATTTGGATTTTGCACTGTTAAAGGGTAAAGATGAGTCCCATTTGTTAATGGAGCAGAAAAACAGTAGAGGTAAATTAATAGAGGTTAAATCGATTCGGGTCGAAGCAACGATGTATTGTTTAATATTGAGTCATCTCTCCTTACAAGATAAAACCGAAGAAGTAAAAAAATATATTAATAATCTCATCTATGCAAGTGCAGAAGGGATGCTAATGTATGATGATGAGAAAATTATTGACTGTGACGAAACATTCGCTAACATGTTTGGCTATACACCAGAAGAAATAAAGAAATTACATATTTCACAGTTGCTTGATAATAAGAGTACATATAAATTAACCCAAATCATTCATCATAACCCTGAAAAGCCTTATGAGTTAACAGCCATTAGAAAAGGTGGGTCTCCCTTTTATATTGAAATGATGGGCCATCCATACAATAATCAGGGGAATATTATTCGTGTCGCAATTGTAAAAGATATTTCAGATCGGATTGAAAATGAAAAACGGATCGAATATATGGCTTATTACGATGAATTGACTGATTTACCAAATCGTAATTTTTTTAACAAGGTGCTAAACGAGGCCATCGAACAAGCAAAACAACAAAATGAATTTATCGCGGTTTATTTTATTGATTTAAATTATTTTAAGGAAATCAATGATACGTTAGGGTACTCCTTTGGTGATAAGTTATTAAAGGCATGCGGTGAACGATTTAAAGCCTTTTTACAAACAGATACATTTATTGCCAGAATGAGTGGGGATGAATTTTTAATTTTACAGCGTCATGTGGAAGATCAACATGCTGCTACAAAACTTGCTGAAAGTTTAATTACAGAATTTGAAAACCCAATAAAAATAGATGATTATGAAATATTTGCTTCGATAAGTATTGGTATCAGTATTTTTCCTGAGAATGGAACAACACCAAATGATTTGATCAAACATGCGGATTCTGCTATGTATGTTATCAAAGAAAGACATCATAACAACTATAAATTATTCGATTCATCTATTTCAGAAGATTTTAAAACAATGCTTACAATGGAAAATGAATTACGCAAAGCTATAAAAGAAGAACAATTCGAATTGCATTACCAACCACAGAAAAATCTTTCCAATGATAAAATTGTTGGTTTTGAGGCATTATTACGCTGGAAACATCCAGAAAGAGGATATATTCCACCAGATGAATTTATTACACTTGCAGAAAATACCGGCTTAATTATCGAAATTGGTGATTGGGTGTTGGAAGAGGCGTGTAGGCAGAATAGGGCCTGGCAAGATGAGGGATATGAACCTGTAATCGTCAGTGTGAATTTATCTGCTAAACAATTTAATCAAAAAATACTTGTCGATAAAATAGAAGAAACACTACAAAAAACAGGGTTAAATCCGAATTATCTAGAACTTGAGATAACCGAGAGCATGGCAATGTCAAACGAAGAATATATTTTAAAGATGATGAGCAGATTGCGAAAATTAGGGGTACTGGTTTCGATTGATGATTTTGGAACAGGGTATTCATCACTGAAGTATTTAAGTATTTTCCCGATTACAAAGCTAAAAATTGATAAAATGTTTATGGATGAAAATCAAAAGCAAAATCAAGCAATTGTCAAATCGATTATCCGTATGTCACACTCTTTAAATATGAAAGTAATAGCTGAAGGTGTTGAAACTATTGAGCAGCTTACATTTTTGGAGAATGAAAAATGTGATGAAATGCAAGGATTTTATTTTAGTAAGCCATTGCCACCAGGGGAATTGACTGGTTTGTTGGAGATGGTTTAGACATTATAGATAGTTTAAAATCACCGCCTTGCTTAGGCGGTGATTTTAGTATTAAAAGGAAGTTCAGAACCGTGCATTCTGACTTTCGCTTTAATTATTGTCTTCTGCTTACTTATTAAAGTTTTTTCGATAATGAGATAAATAGCTACAAAACATCTTATTTTAATATTTGCAGGTCTTTTGGAAAGGAAGTCAGTACCTCTCTTTCTCCATTTTCATTTATATAAACTTCATCCTCGATTCGAACTCCGCCAAAGTCGGGTATGTAAACCCCGGGTTCAATTGTAAACAGCAATCCTTTTTCAGCAGCTTGATTGTTGTTTTCGTGGACAGATGGCTCCTCGTGGACTTCGATACCAAGACCATGTCCCACACGGTTATTGAAATAATTGCCATAGCCGCTTTCCTTAATGATATTTCTTGCTGCAATGTCGAAATTTCTAAGTGGTACACCTTCCTTTACAGCATTGATGCCAGCTCGATTGGATTTTAGTACAATTTCATATATTTCCTTTTGTTTATCCGTCGCTTCGCCGATAATGAAAGTCCTTGTTATATCTGAACAGTATCCCTCGTTTATTAGTACACCCATATCAATCAGTAAAAAATCACCCTTTTGGAAAATGCGGTTTCCAGGAGTTCCATGTGGTAATGCGGCCTTTTCACCAGATAGCACGATGGTTGAAAATGATGGACCTTCTGCACCAAATTTTTTCATGAGATATTCCAATTCAGCTGCTAATTCCAATTCGGTCATACCTATTTTCACTTTTTTAATCCCTTCAGCCAGAACCTTTTCAATTATATCAACTGCTTTTTGTACATATACCAGTTCGTCTTTGGATTTTTTTAGTCGTTGTGCGTTGATAATTGGCTGGATGTCTTCATAAGCAGCTTCAGGAAAGGCAGTTATCAAATTTTGGTGCTGAAACATACTCACAAATTTTATTTCTAACCCGAAATGGTTTATTCTGTCTCCGAGTTCATCCTTAAGTTTAGAATAAGGATCCTCTTCGTCAGAAATTGGAATAATGTTCTTAACAATTGATTCACTATCAGCAATTTCCCTATCTAACGCAGGAACAAACAAGGTGAATTCTTGATTACGACAATCCAAAATTAGGGCCATGAATCTTTCATGTGGGTCGGAATTGAAACCAGTATAATAGAATACATTTGCTGGTGATGTAATCATTGCTACATCAATGTTGTTTTCACTTAAATTATTTTGCAACGTTTTTAGCCTGCTTTTAAAGTTAATATTCATAACATAAAACCTCCATTTTATCTTACGCATTAATTTTACTGAGAAAAGAGAAATAGGTAACCTTAATTTAGATTTAAAATCAGTACATCTATTTTTTTATATATTTATAGATTTGTCAAGATAAATAATTGTAATATTCAAAAGGTCCGGTTTTGGATTTTTTGAAATCGATTAATTTTTCTTTTAATTATATAAATATTATGTTAATATTATAAAAAATATAGTGGAGGTGAAAAAATTCCGTTTTGACTGTAATAATTAATACATGAAAAAAAGGGAAGTAAACTGAAATGGAAAATATTCATAAAAAAATCAAGAATTTGAGATTAGAAAATGAAATGACATTAAAAGATCTAAGTGAGCAAACAGGACTTTCCGTTAGTTTTTTATCCCAAATAGAAAGAGGATCATCATCACTCGCCATAACTTCTTTAAAAAAAATCTCAGATGCATTTAATATGAATATTTCTTATTTCTTTGAAGAGATAGAGAATCATAATTATGCATTGCATAAAGAGGAGCAAAAACCTTTTAAATTAGAAGGGTCAAATGTTACACATGTACGGCTGGCCGGAAAGTTTCCTGAAAGAAAAATGGAACCTTTAATGGTAAGATTACCGCCAAATCAACAATTTATTGAGAAACATAGTCATCCAGGAGAAGAGTTTTATTATGTATCAGAAGGCATCGTGATCTTCAAGATTGAAGATAAAGAATACGTTTTGAATGCTGGTGATTCCATTCATTTTCCTTCTGAGAAAGTACACCAATGGAAAAACCCTACAAATCATGATTCTGTTTTGGTGAGTGTATTGACACCAGTTATATTTTAGGGACGAATCTATTAATTTATCATAGGAAGGGTGGAAAAAAGATGAGAGTTGCAACAGATATTGGAGGAACATTTACAGACTTAGTATATGTAGATGATAAAGGGCAAGTAGAAGTTGCCAAGAGTCATACTACTCCGCCGAATTTTGAAAAAGGTGTAATTGATGTACTGGATAAAAGCAACATCGATAAAGAAGCTATCTCCACATTTATCCATGGTACGACTGTAATTATCAATGCGCTTACAGAAAGAAAAGGTGCAAAAACAGGATTAATTACAACAAAAGGTTTCCGGGATATTTTGGAAATTGCCCGTGGTAATCGTCCAGATTTATTTAATATTCGTTATGAGAAGCCACAGCCATTTATTGACCGCTACTTAAGACAGGAAGTTAATGAACGTCTCAATTATAAAGGTGAAGTTCTGACACCTTTAGATAAAGAGCAGGTTAAAGAGATTGTTAACTATTTTAAACGTGAAAATGTGGAAGCAATTGCAGTAGCTTATTTACATTCTTATGTCAATCCTGAGCATGAAAAAGAAACGATACGATTGATTAAGGAGATGTGGCCAGAGGTTGCAGTATCTGCATCACATGATGTAACAAAGGAATGGCGTGAATATGAACGTACAAATACTGCAGCATTGAATGCATATGTACAACCAGCTGCAGCTTCATATGTAAACAAATTACACAATAAATTAAATGATTTTAATACGAGCAGCCAAAACTTTATCATGCAATCAAATGGTGGTACGACAACATTTGAAGAGGCCAAAAAAGTTCCAATTAATATGGTTGAATCTGGCCCTGTTGCAGGAATTTACGGTGCAGCTGTACTTGGAGATTTGATTGGTGAGGAAAACATCATCGCATTTGATATTGGCGGAACAACTGCAAAATGTTCACTAATTGAAAATGGAGAGGTAAAGGTTTCAACCGATTACTATATTGAACGAAATGACCGAAATGCAGGATATCCAATTAAAGCACCAGTCGTTGATATTGTTGAAATCGGAAATGGTGGAGGATCGATTGCTTGGTTGGATGATGCTGGTTCATTAAAAGTAGGACCTCAATCGGCTGGAGCTGTCCCTGGTCCTGTATCATATGGACAAGGTGGAACAGAACCAACAACAACAGATGCAAATCTACTAACTGGTCGACTATCAGCTAAGAACTTTGATTATGATGTTGATTTAGATTTAGTTAGAGACGTCATTCAGGATAAAATCGCTAATCATTTTGATATGACTGCTGAAGAAGCGGCACTTGGTATCATTCGAATTGCTAACTCAAACATGCTTAATGCACTTAAATTAATATCAATAAGAAAAGGTCATAACCCGCAAGATTTCACATTAGTTGCATTCGGGGGCGGTGGATCAATGCATGCTCCAGCCCTCGCAAAGGAACTTGGTGTAGGAAAAGTTGTTATTCCAATAGCATCACCTGTATTTTCTGCTTGGGGTATGTTGATGAGTGATCTTCGTCATGATTATATCAAAACATATATCAAGCGATTGGAAAATTTAGACCTAAATGAAATGACAGTGCAATGGAACGAGATTGAAGGTGAGGCATACCAGCAATTTGACAATGAAGGTATCCAGAAGGAAGATGTTGTATTCAATCGTTTCGCCGATATGCGTTACCTTGGCCAAGAACATACGGTAAAAGTTCCTGTTCCGGCTGGAGATTGGACAGACGCTCAGTTAAAAGAAATTATTGAAAGGTTCCATCAGCTGCATGAACAAAACTATACATTTAGGCTTGATGATGCAGGGACAGAAATCGTTAATTTGCACGTTACAGCTTTTGGAAAGGTTAAAAAGCCAAACGTTCAAAAGATTGAGCGAAACACTACATTAGAAGATGCAAAAATCGAAACAAGGAACGTCTATTTCGAAAATCCAAAGGGATGGGTACAAACTGACGTATACCAACGTGAACTGTTGCCTGTTAACGAAACTATTCAAGGACCAGCAATTGTTGAAGAAAAAGCAGCAGTTACCGTTATTTATGAAGGCCAAACACTTAAAGTGGATGATTATGGAAACTTAATCATTGAAACGGAGGCGAGATAAATGTTGATGAACGAAACAAAAGTTGATCCATTTACATTGGAAATTGTAAAAGATTCGTTGCTTGCTACTGGAGATGAAATGTTTATTGCGCTAGCGAAAACGTCGATGAGTCCAATTATATATGAGGTATTGGACTACGCTAGTGGACTAACAGACGCAAAAGGGCAATTATTGACACAGGGTAATGGTGTTACAGGATTTATCGGAATGCTTTCCTTTATGGTTAAACAAACATTGAACAAATACGGTGAAAATGATGAGCTCAAACCTGGTGATATTATTATCATCAATGACCCATACGGTGGTGGGGGTTCACACTTGTCAGATGTTGGTTTAGTAATGCCGATATTCTACGATGGGGAACTTATCGCCTTCTCTGCTAACAAAGCACACTGGACCGAGGTTGGTGGAAAAGACCCAGGTTCATTTACGAATGATTCACGGGATATTTTCCAAGAGGGGTTGCAATTCCCGTCCGTCAAGCTATACGACGGTGGCCAGTTGAACGAAGGCCTTGTTGAGATTATCCGGGCAAACGTCCGATTCCCTGATTTATCGCTTGGTGATATGTGGGCACAGGTTGCAGCGCTAAAAACAGGGGAACGACGCGTAAAGGAAATCTGTGATAAATATGGCAAAGACGTCATCCTTTCAGCAATTGAAAATCAGTTGAATCATGGTGAAACAATATCAAGACAGGAACTTACCAAATTGCCAAAGGGTACGTTTATAGCAGATGGATTTGTCGAAACGGACGGAATTGGCAATGGACCGTTCCCAATCAAAGTAGAAGTAACAATTACAGATGATGAATTTGTTTGTGACTTCAGGGGCAGCAGTCCACAAGTTCCTGGACCGGTCAATTGTTCGTTTACTGGCCTGGCATCTGCCGTACGAACGATTTTTCTAGCAATCACGAATCCAGATCAAAACGTGAATGATGGTGTGTTTAGACCATTAAAAATCATTGTAGATGATAAATCAATTATGTCGGCGGAAAGACCTGCCCCAACATCAAACTATTTTGAAACGATGCTCGGATGTACTGATTTGATCTGGAAAGCGTTAGCACCACATATTCCACATCGACTTGCGGCAGCGCACTTGTTATCTGTTTGTTCGGTTACCCTATCCGGATCACATCAAGATACGAACGAACCATTCCTAATCGTTGAGCCTTCTGTCGGTGGCTGGGGTGGAGCTGACGGCCAAGACGGAGCAAGTGGTCAATTCTGTATCTTAGATGGGGAAACGTACAATGTTCCAGTAGAGGTAGCAGAAACACGTTACGGTGTCATGCTTGATGAATATAGTTTGCGGATTGATGGTACAGGCGCTGGTGAATATATCGGGGGTAAGGGCGTCATCAGGTCCTATCGCGCGATGACAGATGGCCAAGAAGCAACGATCACCTATGGCCGTAATCAGTATCGTCTATGGGGAACTGGTGGTGGACTTGAAGGATCCGTCAATGAATTTTATATCCAAAAAGCAAATGGAGAAGTTGATGGTCCTTATGGTGTTTACCCACGTTACCAATTACAGGAAAATGATGTTCTACAACTAATGACCGCGACTGGTGGAGGTTATGGTGATCCTTTAAAACGCCCAGCTGAACAAGTTGCAAAAGATGTAAAAAATGAATACTACACGGTGGAAGAAGCAGAAACATTATTTGGTGTAAAAGTAGATCCAGCAACATTCGAATATCAAGAGCTAGAAGTTAGAAAGTAACTCGCGAAGGAGAAGACAATATGAAAGTAAATGAACGTGGTTTTGATAAAAATGGATTATTAACATTGTTTGAAGAAAAGACGGAACATGTGGATGTTCAGTTTGGAACGGTAACCATCCAACCGGGTGAACGGGTACCAAAGGAAGGTCTATCGAAACACGAAGAAAATGAATATTCCGTTATTGTGAAAGGAAAAGTGGAAGGGGAAAGTGGTGGTGAACCCTATCAAACATCAACATCCAATGCGATGCTTATCCCTGCAGGTGAAGAACATTGGGCTATTAATTCAGGAGAAGAACCATGCGAAATTGTGTGGGTGCTCGTGAAAGAAAAATAGTACAAGTAGATAGTAGAAAGGCATCGTCTTTTCTACTATCTATTATACGTTAATTTTTCTGAATATTGGGTATTTGCGGGAAGGTAAGATTGAATTTTGCTCGCTAAAGTATCAAACACGAACATCCAAGAAGTGCATAACGAATCTTAATTTAAAAAAGGAAGTGTATATATGAGTGATAAAAAAGTTAAAAGTGTAGAAAAAGATGAAGCACTTCAGGCTGTTCCGATTGATCAACGACAACATTGGCTTACCCCAGCGATGATTTTTGGTGGGCTGGAGTTTACGATTCCTGTTTTAATGGTAGGTGCAACGTTAGCAGGAAGTTATGGTCTTAGTGAGATTTTCTTTCTTCTTATCATTGCTCTTTTTGTTATCCAATGGATTGGAAATGCATTACAAGGCTACATCGGTGCTAAAACCGGTCGCTCTTCATCGGTTATCGCCCGTACTAGTTTTGGAGCGATGCAAGCACGATTTATTGTCGGCTTAACTATTTTCGTTGTTTCACTTGGTTGGTGGGCTGTTCAGACATCTGTAGCCGGAAACGCCATATCCGCAATGTTTGGTGTGGATTATACAACACAATGGGGCTTATGGGCATTAATTACGGTAATAGCAGGATTGCTGTTTGCGATTCCATCGATTATTGGTTATAGTTCGATGAAATGGACGGATTACATCGCAGTTCCAGCTGGTTTAGTTTTAATAGGAGCAGGTATTTATTTTGCGTTAAAAAATACGGGTTGGGAAACAATTTCTAATTGGAATCCAGAACCATCAATTGGTATATTAGCTGCCATTAGTCTTATTATTGGTGCTAACGTATCACAGTGGGTTATCGCATCTGACTATACTCGATATGCAAAACCAACGATTAAAGATAATGCACTCATTCCAACAGGTATTGTCCTAGTAGGTTTCCCGTTGTTTATTGTTGGGGCAGTGATGTCTGTAGGTGTAGGAGATGCGGATATCGTCAATGTAATGATGAATTTAGGATTTCCAGTTTGGGGATTTTTAATTTTATGGTTTGCTACATGGACAAGTCAATTAGTAAACAATTACAGTATGGGTCTTGCTCTTGCAAATATGTTAAATGTTAATTCGAACAAAGGAAGAGCATTTCTTACATTAGGTGGAACTATCATCGCTATTTTTGTGGCATTAGCAGGGATCCTTGATTACTTTATGGATTTCTTATATTTAACAGCGTTAGTGTACCCAGCAATCGCGGGTGTCATGATGGTTGATTTCTTCCTCATTCGAAAACGTACGTGGAGAGATAATAGTGGCTGGAATTGGATGGCAACGATTGCTTTGGTGGCTGGTACATTGTTAGGATACTTAACCCAATATGTAACGACTTTTGGATTACCAGCGGTGCAATCGCTAATTGTATCTGGCATTGTTTATTATATTGCAATGAAAATAAAAGCTAAAGTTGCACCAGATCATTTTACGGAAAAAATGGAACATGATTTTACAGAGGATGAAGTAAGCGTTCAATAAAGTATTAAATATAGAGCCCGTATAAGTAGTGTGTAATCTATTATACGGGTTTTTAGACTCTTTAGGAACACAAGTTAATATTGAATATTGTAAATTTTTCATATTCATGATAAAATATTTTTAATCAAATCTAGAACCGATGTTTCGTATATGGAACCACAAAAATGGAGGGAGTATAGTATATGAGAATTGCTACAGATATTGGGGGAACTTTTACCGATCTTTTTTATATGGATGATCAAGGAAATATGGGATTTAATAAAGCACATTCGACACCACCAAACTTTGAAAGCGGTGTCATTAATGTTATCGATAAAAGTGGGATAGATTTCGAGTCTATTGACATGTTCTTTCATGGATCTACCGTCGTTATCAACACACTTACAGAACGTAAAGGGGCAAAAGTAGGACTATTAACTACAAAAGGAACAAGAGACATATTGGAAATTGCCCGGGGAAATAGACCAGACCTATATAATTTTAAATATGAAAAACCGGAACCATTTGTTGAAAGACATTTAAGAAAAGAAGTAGAGGAAAGAATGGACTATAAAGGGAATGTGATTATTCCATTAAAAAAGCAGGATGTTATCGAGGCAATCGATTATTTTAAAAAGGAAAACGTTGAAGCTGTGGCGGTTTGTTTATTGCATTCTTATAAAAATCCAGTCCATGAACAAAACGTTGTTGATATTGTAAAAGCGGTTTGGCCGAATATCCCTGTTAGTGCGTCAAGTGACATAACAAAGGAATGGAGAGAATACGAGCGATCCAATACGACGGTGTTAAATTCATATGTTAAACCAATTTTGACCACGTATATTGATAATCTATCAAATAAATTAGATCGAAATCATGTTGATGGTGTTCGATACATCATGCAATCGAATGGTGGCGTAACTACCTTTGATAGTGCAAAAGATTTTCCAATTAATTTGGTTGAATCTGGCCCCGTTGCAGGAATATATGGGGCGGCTGTTTTAGGGGAAATGATTGGAGAAAACAATATAATAGCCTTTGATATTGGCGGTACAACGGCAAAGTGCTCCTTAATTAATGATAGTGAGGTTCGCGTTACGACAGATTATTATATCGAAAAGACGGAAAAAAATGCTGGCTATCCGATTAAAGTACCAATAGTAGATATCGTCGAAATTGGGAATGGAGGAGGCTCAATTGCATGGATCGATGAGTTAGGTTCGTTAAAAGTTGGACCACAATCAGCTGGATCAAATCCTGGACCAGTTTGTTATGGACAAGGTGGAGAACAACCAACAACGACAGATGCAAACCTATATGTTGGCAGACTTTCAGAAAAAAACTTTGATTATCAGGTAGATAAGGAAAGTGTAAGTAACGCGATTCAAGAAGTTGTTGCAGATAAATTCGACACCACGGTTGAGGAAGCGGCTTTAGGTATTATTGATATTGCGAATTCAAATATGCTCAATGCGCTGAAACTGATTTCCGTAAGAAAGGGATATAATCCGAATGACTTCACTATGATTGCATTTGGTGGTGGTGGACCAATGCATGCTTGTGAACTTGCTAGAAACTTAGGAATAAAAAAGGTTGTTGTACCTTTCTCGGCATCTGTTTTCTCGGCATGGGGAATGTTAATGACAGATATTCGCCACGATTACATTCAAACCTACTTACAAAAATTAAATAGGATTGAATATAGCGAAATTAACAACCTATGGCACAAGATGGAGCAAGAAGCGCTCAAGCAATATTCGAAAGAAAGCATAAATAGTGAGCGCGTTGTTTTCAACAAATTTATTGATCTTCGTTATGAAGGGCAAGAGCATACAGTAAAGGTACCAATTGCCAATGATTTGTGGGATGAGGACTTTATTCACAATGTAAAGGAAAAATTTCATGAATTACATAAGAGAAACTATACATTTATGTTGCCAGAATCCGAAGTGGAAATTGTAAACCTACACTTAACCGGTTTAGGTATTGTGGAAAAACATCCATTACGTAAATTGAACATGACAGATGTGAAATTAGAAGAAACCATTTCAGAATATAGAAACGTTTATTTTCGCGATAAAGGTTGGATAGATATTCCAATTCATAATCGAACATTATTAAATCCTTCCCATGTTGTCATGGGGCCAGCAATTATTGAAGAAAGTACGACATCAACTTTTATTTTGGCAAATCAAAGGGCAACAATTGATGAATTTGGAAACATCATTATTGAGATTGAGGTGGAAAAAGACGATGACAAATAATAATCCATTTATGAAGGAAGTAATAAAAGACTCATTGCTATCTACCGGAGAAGAAATGTTTGCTGCATTGGCTAGGACATCAATGAGTCCCATTATATACGAAGTGTTGGATTATGCTTGTGGATTAACCGATGCGAATGGGAATTTAGTTAGTCAAGGAAATGGGGTTACATCTTTCATTGGAATGTTAAGCCCAATGGTCAAATCAGTAATTGAAACTCATGGGGAAGACTTATATGAAGGTGACATTATAATTATCAATGATCCTTATACTGGTGGAGGTTCTCACCTTTCTGACGTTGGTCTGGTTATGCCTATTTTTTCGGAGGGAAAACTAGTTGCCTTCTCTGCAAATAAAGGACATTGGACTGAAGTCGGAGGGAAAGACCCTGGATCCTTTACGAATGATTCTACTGAGATTTATCAAGAAGGATTACAATTACCCGGGGTCAAACTATATGAAAAAGGAAAATTAAATAAAGCGGTAGAAAGGATTATTTCCGTAAATGTAAGACTACCAAAATTATCAATTGGAGATATGAGGGCTCAAGTTGCAGCACTTAAAACTGGTGGAAAACGATTTGTCGAGTTATGTAAGAATTATGGTTCCGATACGATAACTAATGTCATTGATGATTTAATTAAAAGCTCTGAGGAATATTCATCAAAGGAATTAACGCTTTTACCAAAGGGGACATTTACGGCAGAGGATTTTATCGAAGGGGATCCAAAAAAAGGGGGGCCATATCCTATCAAGGTGAAAGTAACGATAACCGAGAATGAATTTATTTGTGATTTTAGAGGATCACACCCACAAGTGGTAAATCCAGTAAACTGCTCTTATTTTGGATTGGTTGCAAGTGTAAGGGTAATGTTTTTAGCCATTCTGAGGCCGAAGATTAATATAACGGAAGGTCTTTTTAAACCATTAAAGATCATAACGGATAAACGATCCATTATTTCCGCTGAACGACCTGCACCAGTGTCCATGAATTTTGAAGCAAGGCTAGGCGGGGCAGAACTTATTTGGAAAGCACTCGCACCATTATTGTCTGATAGACTTTCAGCAGGACATTTGTTATCTGTTTGTTCTGTAACACTATCTGGTGTTCATCCTGAAACAAATGATGACTTCCTTATTGTAGAACCTTCTGTAGGTGGTTGGGGAGCAAGTGAAAACCATGACGGGCAGAGTGGCCAATTCTGTATGGGAGATGGCGAAACGTATAATGTACCAATCGAGGTTGCAGAGGTAAAATATGGCGTTAGAGTAAATGAATATCGATTTCGAAATGATAGTAGTGGTGCAGGCCAGTATATTGGGGGGAGGGGTGTCGTTAGATCTTATGAAGTTTTAAGCGATAAGCAATATCTTTCTGCAAGTTTTGGTAGACATTTATTTAAACCATGGGGAATGAACGGTGGAAAAGACGGAGAATCAAGTGTTATAAAAGTTTATAAAAATGATGGAGAAGTTATTGGACCATTTGGCGTATCCACAAGACTAGAATTAAATACCGGTGATATTGTTAAATTCGTAACGCCTTCAGGGGGAGGATTCGGTGATCCTACATTAAGAGATAAAGAAATTGTTCAAAAGGATATAAAAAATGGTTTTTTCAATAAAGATGATGCAGAAAAGATATTTGATATAACGATAGATAATAATAAGAATTTATAGAAGTGGTGGGGTTAAGTGACTTTAAAATCATTGGGGATTGCCTTAGATGTATTAAGCATGTTTACAAAACAAAATTTTAAATGGGGTTTAAGAGAGCTTGCGAAAGAAATGGATGTCAATCATACGGTTTTATACCGTATCCTAAGGACTTATGAAAATAAAGGCTTTTTGATACAAGATAGTTATACGAAAAAGTATGAACTTGGACCCAAATTTTTTGATTTGTTAACAGTTGTTAAAAATAAAGTGCATTTGTCTGATCTAGTTGTTCCGGTAATGAAGGAATTAAGTGTGGCAACAAAGGAATCGGCCTTCCTGACATGGAAAGTAGGTGATAATGGGGTAACGGTCGAAATATCAGAAAGTTTACAACATATTAAATTTGCTGTCTCAATTGGATCAAAAACCCCGCTCTATGTAGGGGCTTCTAGTAAAGTAATCATGGCCTTCTTAAATGTTAACGAACAAATGGAAATGATGAATAACGGAATAAAAAAATATACCGATAGAACATTGGTTAAGAAAGAAGAAATAGTAAATAGTTTAGAAGAAATAAAACAACAAGGGTGGAGTTATACAGAAGGTGAATTTTCAGAAGATGTTTTCGGTATTGGTGTTCCGATATTTGGAAAAGACGGAGGAATTCTTGGTTCATTAACAATCGCAGGCCCAATTTATCGTATGAATGATGATAAAAAGCAATATTTCTTACAAGAACTATTAGATAAGAAGACATTAATTGAAGATTATATTGAATTGCTAGATGTTGATGTATATAAATAATAAGGAATTATACGAGGGAGGTATACGATGGAAGAAAAAAAGTTTATCGATTTTAATCATCAAAAAGCAAGTCATCCGTCGATTAAAGATCCAACAATACTAATTGTTATTATCTTTTTGGCTGCAGTTGGAGCTATTATAGGGGTTCAGTTAATCACATCATTGGGGATCTCTGCTAATACTTCTATTGTGGGGGCGGTGTTTGCAATGATTTTAGCCCGGATACCATTACAACAATTAGTTAAATTCAAATCAGTTCATTCACAAAATTTAGTTCAGACTTCTATTTCAGCAGCTACTTTTGGTGCAGCAAGTAGTCTAATTCTTCCTATAGGAATTCCATATGTATTAGGATTAGAACAATTAATCATCCCACTTTTTATTGGTGTTATATTAGCGATGTTTGTTGATGCATTGCTATTATACAAGTTTTTTGATACAAAGGTCTTTCCAGCCAAAGAAGCTTGGCCTCCCGGAATCGCTACTGCTGAAGCAATTAAAGCTGGTGATGAGGGTGGAAAAAGGGCGAAATATCTACTTACGGGAATCGGTGTCGGTGTATTAGGTTCTATATTTAAAATACCAATGTCAGCTTTTGGGGTTGCTTTTATTGGAAATATTTGGGCACTTTCTATGTTTGGCATAGGCCTCTTGATAAGTTCATACTCTCCAACAATAATAGGGATTAATTTGGATTACTATTATGTACCACATGGATTTATGATTGGTGCAGGTATTGTTGCACTAATTCAGGTTCTGTTTATTATATTTAATAAAAGCAAAGAGGGGAGAAAAGAAAAAGGAGAAAATACTTATGCAAAAAGTACCAGTGAGATTGGTCAAGGGTTTGGTTATGGCTTTTTAGCATATGCAACAGTTTCAATTTTAGTAGCCATAATTGGTGGTCTATATACAAATATGTCACTACTAATGATAATTGGCTTTACATTATTTGCTACTCTTGCAGCATTTGCTCATGAACTTATTGTTGGTATTGCAGCAATGCATGCTGGTTGGTTTCCAGCCTTTGCAGTAGCATTAATTACGCTAATCGTAGGTATTCTAATAGGCTTCCCAATTGAAGCACTGGCTATGTTAGCTGGATTAAGTGCCTGTACAGGCGTTGCATTTGCAGATATGGGCTATGATTTGAAAACAGGGTTTATCCTAAGAGGAAATGGGAAAGACCCGGAATTCGAAAAAGTAGGACGTAAACACCAATTACTTGCAGCTGTGGTTGGATTTGCTGTCGCTTCAATCGTAGTTTTGTTAACCTTTAATCATTATTTTTCGCAAGGTTTAATTCCACCCATCAATCATGTATATGCTGCAACAATAGAGTCTGGGGTGTCCAATGACATTGCAATGCAATTAGTAATATGGGCTGTACCGGGTGCGATTTTACAACTTGTTGGGGGATCAGGTAAGCAGTTAGGAATTTTGTTTAGCACAGGTTTGTTATTAACGAATCCTTTAGCGGGATGGGCTGTTTTAGTTGGAATAATAATAAGAATAATAGTTCTCAAAAAATCTTCAAAGAATGAACAGAATATGACTATTATGGCAGCCGGAGTAATCGCTGGTGATGCAATTTATAGTTTCCTAAATTCCATTATTAAGATGGGTAAATAAAATTCAGACAAAATGCGCTTCCATCATTCTGAAATTCAGTTAACAACGGTTGTATGAAAGGGAATAAAATACGAATAGAATTGACAAAAGGTATGAAAAATAATCCCTGTCTCTTAAGAGGCAGGGATTATTTTTCATTTTCGACCTATAAAGTCTGCAATTCCCTTTGGAAAGAAGTTAACACTTCAGCTTCACCATTTTCATTAATATATGCGTTATCCTCAATCCGAACGCCACCATATTGGGGTATGTAAATTCCCAGCGCAATGGTAAACAATAATCCATATTCAGCTAGTTGATCGTTATTTTCGTGGACAGATGGTTCCTCATGAACTTCAATGCCAAGGCCATGTCCAACGCGATTGTTGAAATAACCGCTTTCCTTGATAACGCTTCTTGCAGCAATATCAAATGTTTTAAGTGGTACTCCAGCTTTTACAGCATTGAGGCCTGCTTTCGTAGATTCAAGTACTATGTTATATATTTCCTTTAGTTTATCTGTTGCTTCACCGATAATAATAAACGTTCTTGTGATATCTGAACAATACCCTTCTTTTATCCTTACCCCTATGTCGATTAATAAAAAATCACCATTTTGAAAAGTGCGGTACCTGGAGTTCCGTGTGGCAAAGCAGCTTTTTCGCCGGAAATACAATTGTCGAAAATGATGGCCCCTCAGCACCGAACTTTTTCAATGATATCAATTGCCTTTTGTGTATACACTAGCTCACTTCTTGACTTTTTCAATCGCTCTCTATTGATCAATGGTTGAATGTCTTCGTAAATAGCTTTTGGGAAAACAGATGTCAAATGCTGATGCTTGTACATGCTTACCGTTTTCATTTCAAGTCCAAAGCGAAAGATATCCCCTTAAAGGTTTCAGTTAGGTTTTGCATATGGGTCCTCTTCATCGGAAATCAGGACAATATTTTTAATGAATGATTCATTAGCAGCAATTTCCTCATCCAGTGAAGGAACGAACAGGATACAGTCGTTGTTTCGGTTATCCAAAATTAAGCCCATAAACCGTTCATGAGGGTCAGAATTAAAACCAATATAATAGAATACATTTGCTGGTGCGTTAATCATTGCTACCTCGATATCATTTTCTTCATGACGATCTTTTAGTATTTCTAATCTATTTTGGTAATCAATAGTCATTGTAAAACCTCCATTTTTTACCACCCTTATTACCATGAAAGATTTATACCGTAAACAGGGGTTTGAAAACTCTAACATGGAATGAAAATTGCAATAGAAAAGTATAAAAAATAGGGGAGGGGAGGTTTATGAATTTTGACCGATTGCTATCAAGATTTACACGTTGCAGGTGAACCATTGCGAATTATAACAGGTGGGTTGCCAGAAATTAAAGGAGATGCATAGCCAGAACGAAGGGCATATTGTATCAAACATTTGGATCATATCCGAAAAACATTAATGAATGAATCAAGGTGACACCATGGGATGTATGGATGTATCATAACTCCACCAGCTTCTGAAAATGCAGACCTTGGAGTTCTTTTTATGCATAATGAAGGTTGGAGTACGATGTGTGGTTACGGAATCATTGTTGTGGTAACGATGGTCACGGAAACTGGTAACTATGAAATGGAAGGTGAGTGGAAATTTGTTATTGATAGCCCAGCGGGAGAAGTGATTGCTTATGCCAAATGTGAAGGTTAAAAAGTTCAAGAGGTTTGGTTCGAAAATGTACCATCATTTGTGTGCAAAAAAGATTTTCCAGTAAAAATTGATCAATCATTTACAGTTCACTTTGCCTTTGGGGGGTGTTTTATGCGATTCTTGACAGTGTCAAATTAAATTTACAAGTCAATAATGAACATTTGCCAGATCTGCAGGACTGGGGCATGAAAATTAAACATTATATTGAAGAAAATTAGACATGATGCATCCACTGCAAAATGATTTAAAAGATATATATGGTGTAATTTTTTCGGATAAACCATCAGTAGAAAATGCGGATATGAAAAATGTAACGATATTTGCCGATCGTCAAATTGATCGCTCGCCAAGTGGTACAGGGACAAGTGTACGAGTGGCAACTTTATATGCGTGGGGACAGTTAGATAAAGGTGAAATTTTCTCCCATGAAAGCATTACAAATGGAGTTTTTCAGGGTGAAGTTATCGCTAATACAAAGGTTGAAAGCATACGATGTCGTTGTTCCGAGGGTTGCCGGTACTGCACGGATTACCGGGTTCCATCAGTTTGTGGTGAATTCTAGGGATGAGATGCCAGAAGGGTTTTGCTTTGAATTTGCTATAGTAGGGTTATCAGCTTTTGAAAACACCTACATAAATGAAGAATTAAAGTAATAACAAACACACTGCTCTATGAAAGATCTGTTAAAGCAGAGTGTTTTTAAATTTTATGATAGAAGTCTTCACGTAGAATCTGAACTTCAATCTGAGTTATTGCCTCATCAATTTTTTCTCACTCAGGTGATGTGTGTTTTTATAAATATACTTATCAACTATACCGGAACCTAAGAGCACACTAATTACAATAAGCACAAACGCAAGAATTTGTTCGATTGAGATTGACTCTCCTAAAAATAGCGCGGACCCCAGTAATGCAAAAAACGGTGACATGTTTAAAAAAATAGAAGTTTTTCCCGGCCCAATGTGTTGAATGGCGCGCGCAATTATAAAGAAAATGTCCGATCCCTGTTGCTAAAATTCCAGAGGCAAGAAAAACACTCCAACCTACAATGGTACCGCCTTTTAAACTTGACAGACCAGATGGCTCCATCGCTAAACTGACGAAAAAGAGCAAAAATGAGCTATCAATAACATAGAACCTGTGAGAAGACTAGCCTTCATCGTGGCCGATGCTTTCTTTATGTAAATAAAGCTTAAGGCTTGTGAGAGAACAGCAATGAATATGTATAGCTCGCCGATACCGATTTTACCAGTACTGCCTTTAAGAGCAACAATCGAAACACCAATCAAGCCGAAAAATTAGATTGCCAAAACATATAATATCTCCTTTTGTTTTGGCAATCTAATTTTTTTCTTTTCTCCATAAAATAATCCAAACAACAGGTGATGCCAAA
The DNA here is from genome assembly GCF_054048505.1 of Virgibacillus sp. FSP13. Taxonomy (NCBI): domain Bacteria; kingdom Bacillati; phylum Bacillota; class Bacilli; order Caryophanales; family Bacillaceae; genus Virgibacillus; species Virgibacillus sp. FSP13. The sequence continues at coordinate 50,458 of NZ_JBSVKG010000004.1, forward strand.
AAGATACGCAAGGCAGTAATGGTAACAGGTGAAAATTGTTCGACAATAATTTTAATTGCAATTACGTTAAAACCCCATAAAACCATTACGAACACGATTGATGAGTAGACAACTGGCATTCTCATAAGTTGAACAAAACAGCCTAGGAGGACTGGGAAATATTCTCTATTAACTTTTATGAAACAACTAGCTTATTTACCATAAAAAGTTTATATACATGAAGCCATCCGTAAAATATAAACTTGATCTCCGGCTTTCTGCCAAAGATCAAGTTTATTTCATGATAATGCTAATTGATGAATTTAATGATTGACAATGTGTGCGTATCGGAAGTCTACAGTTGGACCGTAGTTTCTTGGAATTAAATCCGTAACATATTGTTTTTTGACATAAGCTCTAGCGCTTTGGTAAAGTGGCACAATTGATGCATCTTCTAATAGCATTTTTTCAGCTTCTTGTAAGGTCTTCCAGCGTTCCTTAGGTTTTAGTCCAAGGTTGTTCGCTTTGTCAATTAACCCGTCATATTCAGAATTTGAGAATCCTGTTCTGTTGAATGGTCCATCTGTTAACCATATATCTAAATACGTAATAGGGTCTAAATAATCTGGCAACCAGCCCCATTGGGAAATGTCATATTTTCTTTCTCCTTCGAGCTTTAGGTGCTGACCGTAAGGCTGCTTATTAATGTTAATTTTTAACCCTGGCAAATTTTCCTCCAATTGTGATTGTAGGAAAGTTGCAACTTTTTCTGTCATGTCACCTTCGTGAATCATGATATCGAGTGTAACAGAATTCTTTCCGATTTCCTCTAAGCCTTTTTGAAAAGATTTCTCCGCTTCCTCTAGAGATAAGTTATTGATATTTTGATATTTGCTTCTAAAGTCATTACCTTCACTGTCCATAGCCCAATCTTTTGGTACAATATAGCGTGCAGAGGCGGACCCATCTTGAAGTAAAGAATTCACCAATACTTCTCGGTCAAATCCATTATAAATAGCATCACGAATATTTTCGTTTTCTAAAGCCTCGTTTGCTTGATTTAATCGTAAGAATTTCATATCAGAAGTCAACTCTCCCGTATGTAATTCCTCACTACCTTTGAATTGTGTTATATATTGGGCATCAACTTCAACATAATCTAATTCGCCACTTTGAAACAGGCTTACTAACGTTGAAGTATTTTCAACGACTTTATAATTGACTTTTTCTAATGTTACATTTTCTGCATCCCAATAGTTTTCATTTTTCTCATAAACCCAACCTTCACCATGGTTCCACTCAGTCATTTTAAAGGGACCACTGTATAATATTTTATCCACTTCTGTTGCATATTCACTTCCTTGACCTTCCACAAATTCTTCATTTAGCGGATAGAATGGAGGAAATGAAAGCAAAGATACGAAGTAAGGTGTTGGTTTTTCGAGTGTAATTTTTACCGTTTGTTGATCGATCGCCTCAATTCCCAGTTTTTCTACCTGACCAAAAATGTCGCTATCTTTATTCATTATTTTGGTAGCATTTTTAATATTTGCTGATGAAAAAATAAACGCATATTCACCTGCTATATCTGGATTAACCTCCCGTTGCCATGCATAAACGAAGTCTTCCGCAGTAATTGGTTCCCCATTGGACCATTTTATACCATCACGCAAGGTAAAGGTATAAACAGTTTTATCTTCATTAACTTTCGGTTCATCTGCTGCCAAGTCAGGGACAAAGTTTCCATCTTTAGAAAATCCTATTAAACCTGAACTAATTTGATAAAGGGCATCAAATGACGGGGCATCTGATGCGTGTGCACTATCTAATGAGGTAAAGTCTGTCTTAGCATAGAGATTTAATACTTGTGAATCTGCTAGTTCGGGATCACCACTTTCAGATTGTGTATCGTTGTTGCTTTGACTCTCATTTCCTGTTTCATTACTACAAGCAGATAGCACAATGCCTGTCAACACCATGATGTGTAAAATAAACCAACCCATTTTTTTTGAAACCATCTAACTAACCTCCTTTTATTTTTCAATTATTATTTAAATGCATGAATTATGCCAAAATCGGGTAACTAGGGTACCCAATGAATAAAATATGTGCTTTTCTTTGTGGTATAAAAAAACTCTTTCTAATTACAAACAATAAGGAACTTTATTTTTTTGAATATGTAAAATATTTTATACAAATGATGTATAAAGTATTTGTAAATTAGAATTTTATTGACGATACACTTCCTTCTGTTACCTTTATCTTACCAATTAATGGGCTTTTGGGATTTGGCATAGAAATTGCATTTTAATTGAATTAAGAAAGGGGGAAACTTGCCTTAGTATATAAATAGTATGTAGAAATACAATTAATCATGGATTAGTTAATCGTTTTTATCTATAAATACATATTGCAGGGGGGATAAAATGTCTCGTTATATTTTGAAGCGCTTGGGTTACACGTTAATAACATTCTTTATTATCATGACTATTACATTTATGTCAATGAAGCTTCTTCCAGGAACACCGTTTCAAAACCAGGATAAAATGACTGCAGAACAGTTGGAATTAGTTAAAGAGCACTATAATTTGAATGAGCCTGTTATTGTTCAATACGGTTACTACATATGGAATTTTCTACATGGAGATTTAGGACTATCATTTCAGTTTAAGAATCGTGGAGTAAGTGAAATTCTTCTCAATAAAATGGGTCCATCATTGACATTGGGGATAGAGGCGCTAGTTGTCGGTGCTTTATTGGGTCTTGTATTGGGAATTATTGCCGCACTTAGGCATAACACTTTTTGGGATTTTGGATCAACTGTAATCGCTGTCCTTGGTATTTCTATTCCTTCATTTGTGTTTGCTGGTTTTCTTCAATATATTTTTGGAGTGGAATTGAGCTGGTTACCAGTAGCCTATTGGGAAGGATGGCAATATCATATCATGCCAGCATTATCACTCTCATTTGCCGTTATTGCAACCATGGCACGATATATTCGTATGGAAATGCTTGATGTAATGGGACAAGACTATATTAAAACTGCAAAGTCAAAAGGACTATTGGATCGCACTATTATTTATAAACATGCTCTTCGGAATGCATTGATTCCAGTCATAACTATTATAGGACCATTAGTAATTTCGATACTAACTGGATCATTAGTTATTGAGAAAATATTTGCAATTCCTGGAATCGGTGAACAATTTGTTCTATCAATTACAACAAATGATTATCCAATGATTATGGGAGTAACTTTGCTATATGCTGCTATGTTTATTTTCATTGTATTTGTTGTTGACATTCTTTATGTCATTATTGACCCAAGAATAAAATTGGAGGGGGGCGATGCAGGATGAGTACGGAAAATACAAATTATATAAATGAGAAATTTAAACCAGTAGTTATTGATAACGAAATACAAGAAAGTATTAACGATAAACAGAGCAGTTATTGGAAGGATGCCTTTAAAAGACTTGCTAAAAACAAAGGATCTCTATTTAGTCTAATTTGCATTATATTTTTCATCGTTATGGCATTAATCGGACCTGCGATGAACGAATATACGTATGAGGAACAGGATATGACTCGTGCATTCTTGCCCCCTAAAATTCCAATATTGGCTGATATTCACTGGTTGCCATTTGACGGTTATAAGGATGGCGTTGATTTATATGAACAAAAAGGTGTTGAAGAAAGTTTTTGGTTTGGTACTGATCAATTTGGTAGAGACCAATGGACACGTGTATGGTATGGAACAAAAATTTCATTGTTTATTGCCTTTGTGGCGGCATTAATAGACTTTCTTATTGGTGTTATTTATGGTGGGGTATCCGCGTATTTTGGTGGAAGAGTAGACAATGTTATGCAGCGATTCATTGAGATTTTAGTGGGTATTCCAAATCTGGTGTTAATTATCCTGGCGATCGTAGTTTTGAAACCTGGAATCACGTCTATTATTCTAGCTATGGTAATTTCCGGGTGGGTTGGAATGGCAAGGATTGTAAGGGGACAGGTTTTAAAACTGAAAGGAATGGAATTTATTTTAGCATCTAGAACACTAGGGGCATCCCATACAAGAATTCTTACAAAAGATTTTCTTCCAAATTCTATTTCACAGATAATTATCACAACAATGTTTACAATCCCAACTGCAATCTTTTTTGAGGCATTTTTAAGCTTTATTGGACTGGGGCTTCCAGCACCAATGGCATCTTTGGGTACTGTCATTAATGATGGATTTGAATCATTACAAATTTTTCCTTACTTGGTCGTTTTTCCAAGTATTGTAATTAGTTTATTACTTATCAGTTTTAACCTTCTTGGTGATGGTTTACGAGATGCATTGGATCCAAAAATGAAAAATTAAAGAAAAATTTATTGGTACAAATTAATACGAGACGATCAGGGGTGAATGACTTGGGAAAGGATAATTTACTAGAAGTGACCGATTTGAATGTAATCTTTGAAACAGATGGTAGAGAAGTACAAGCTGTACGTGGTGTTAATATACAATTAAAAAAAGGAGAAACCCTTGCTATTGTTGGGGAATCTGGATCAGGTAAAAGTGTTACCGCTCAAACAATTATGAAATTGATTCCCCAGCCACCTGGCAGAATTAAAGAAGGTACGATCAAATTTAATGGAGAGAACTTGGTGGAAAAGTCAGAGCATTATATGCGATCAATTCGTGGTAAAGATATTAGTATGATTTTTCAAGATCCAATGACTTCCTTGAATCCTACAATGACCATTGGTAATCAAATCGTGGAAGGACTGATTAAACACCAGGGTGTAGACAAGGAAGAGGCTATTAAACGAGCTGTAGAATTATTGAAACATGTCGGGATTGCTAATCCTGAAAGTCGGATCAAGCAGTATCCACATCAGTTCTCAGGCGGTATGCGTCAGCGTGTAATGATTGCCATAGCTCTTAGTTGCAGGCCGAAAATATTAATAGCGGACGAACCAACAACAGCCCTTGACGTAACTATTCAAGCACAAATCATGGATCTAATGAAAGATCTTCAGAATAAATTTGGTACATCTATTATTCTAATTACCCATGATCTTGGGGTTGTTGCCAATATGGCTCAGCGAGTTGCCGTAATGTATGGAGGCAAAGTAGTTGAAACGGGTACTTGTGAAGAGATTTTTTATCAGCCTAAACATCCTTATACATGGGGGTTATTACAGTCGATACCAAGACTTGAATTAGAGGATGAAGAGTTGATGGCTATAAAAGGAACACCTCCTAATTTAGCTAACCCTCCAAAAGGATGCCCGTTTGCACCTCGCTGTCCATATGTAATGGAAATATGTACAGAGGAGATGCCAGATCATCATTCAATATCGGATACTCAGGGAACAGCTTGCTGGTTATTGGACGAACGTGCACCTAATGTAGAAGCTCCTGACGTAATTAAAGTGAGGGTTGAAAAATGAACAATGAAAAGATAATTGAGATTCGTAGTCTTAAAAAGCATTTCAAAGTCGGCAGAAGATCTTTACTAAAAGCTGTGGATGGGATTAGCTTTGATATATATAAAGGGGAGACATTTGGGCTTGTAGGGGAATCTGGCTGCGGGAAGTCTACAGTTGGAAGGACGATTGTTCGTTTATATGAACCTACTGATGGGGAAGTTGTTTTTGACGGAGAAAGTATTTCAGATAAGAAGCACAAAAAGGAATTGAAAAAATTCCATCAACATCTTCAAATGATTTTCCAAGATCCGTATGCATCGTTAAATCCTAGAATGACTGTAAAAGATATTATTGGCGCGGGTATTGATATCCATGGGTCATCGGATAAAAAGCAGCGAAGTGAACAAGTGTATGAAGTGTTGGAGACGGTTGGATTAAGTAAGATGCATGCTAATAGATACCCGCATGAATTTAGTGGTGGGCAACGACAGCGTATAGGAATAGCTAGAGCACTAGTTGTAAATCCAGATTTTATTGTCGCAGACGAACCAATTTCTGCACTTGATGTTTCCATTCAAGCACAAGTTGTCAACTTGATGAAAAAGATCCAAGAAGAACGAGGATTAACATATTTATTTATTGCACATGATTTGTCGATGGTAAAACATATAAGTGATCGTATTGGTGTAATGTATTTGGGTAATATGGTAGAAGTAGCCCCTGCGAATGATTTATATGCGGATCCATTACATCCCTATACGAAGGCTCTGCTATCCGCAATTCCATTACCAGATCCAAATATTGAGAAGAGTCGAGAGCGCATTATTCTAAAGGGGGATGTGCCTAGCCCAATTTCTCCACCTAGTGGTTGTCCATTTAGAACCCGTTGTCCAGCAGCTATGGATATCTGTAGTGAGATAAAACCGGACTGGAAGGAAGTTCATAATGCTCATTGGGTATCATGCCATTTATATAATGATTAATAGTTTATGATTTCAAAACACGATAATATATAGGAGGGTTTATATTGAACAAAATAACTGAATTAAGAAAATATTTCGGGGAATACAACATTGACGGTTTATTGGTAACTGATAGCTATAATCGGCGCTATATAACTGAATTTACTGGAACAACCGGAATTGCAATCATTTCATCCAAGGATGCAAAATTTATTACTGATTTTCGTTACATGGAGCAGGCATCCGATCAAGTTAAAGGTTATGAAATTATTGAAAATAGGGCAATGTTCCAGGAAGCAGCCAAACAAGCAGCAGATATGGGAATAACAAGCCTCGGAATTGAACAGGAAAATTTAAACTTAAAGCAATATAATGAATTAATTGGGTTATTAAAAGTAGAATGTGTACCAGTATCCGGTGTAATAGAGAATTTACGAGAAATAAAATCGAAGGATGAAATTAAAAAAATAAAAACAGCTGCAAGTATATCTGATAAGGCATTTAAACATATTCTTGATTTTATTCGTCCAGGGGTTACCGAAATGGAAATTAATCATGAACTTGAATATCAAATGAGAAAAAATGGCGCAACTGCCTCTTCCTTTGACTTGATAATCGCTTCAGGGTACCGCTCAGCACTACCGCATGGTGTTGCTAGTAATAAAAAAATAGAAAAAGGAGATATGTTAACGCTAGATTTTGGCGCATTGTATGAGGGTTATTGCTCTGATATGACTAGAACTATTGCAGTGGGTGAGCCAAAACCTGAATTAAAAGAGATTTATACGATTGTTTTAGATGCACTTAATTTAGGCATTTGTGAGGTAAAGGCGGGACAATCCTGTAAGGTTGTTGATGATAGGGTTCGTGCTTTTATTACCGATAAGGGTTATGGTGATGAATTTGGACATGGTACTGGTCATTCGGTTGGCCTTGAAATTCATGAGAATCCCTACTTTTCTAGCAAATCAACAAACATTTTAAAGACTAATATGGTGATGACAGTGGAGCCGGGTATATATTTACCTGGTATTGGAGGGGTTCGAATTGAGGATGATGTTCTTGTAGCAGATGATGGGTGCGAAGTATTAACAAAGGCGTCAAAGGAATTAATTGTTTTATAAATTATAAGCGGGTCCGGCTGATATAGTGCCGGACCCGCTTATGTATGGATATTTTTATATTTTGCGCCATCTTATAAAAAGTAAATTAGATGTAAAATAATAACTATAATGAAAAGTGCAATCGTTTGAAACATAACTAATTGATAAAACAATTGATTTACCTTTTCAGAAGGTACTGTTAGTTCTTCAGAGGGAATAAAAGAATCATCATTTCTAGTTATTAATCGTCGAAATCTTCTTAAACCAAATGTCACCCCGTCAAAGAAACGATTTTTAATAATGAATAGGGATAAACAAAATGATAAATAGACTAAAAACTGATAAAATAAGATATTAAGGTAGTTAACAAATCTATAGTTTGTAGCAAATAAAAGAAACAAAATAAAACTTATAAGAATTGAAATAACAAGATATAACAACTTCTTGCTTTTAAAGATCGACATATTGAGCACCCTATTAATATATTTGATTAGCTTTAAACGTGTTTACTAGGTACATTCTTATCAGATAAAACCAAATACTCCTCCCATTGTTCCTGAACCACTTGTTTTCCTCTTTTCACCTCAGGATGAAACTGAATATAAGCACTATCTCTTGTTTGCTCAATCGCTTGAATGGACTCCCGTATTTCTCCATCTAACCCGCCAATGCCGGAGTTATGCGCTATTGACAATCCTGCTGTTACCCCTTGGGCTATCGCGACCTTGGCACCTTCAATACCAGTAATATTACCCGCGACATATAAGCCATCAAGTGTAGTTTCCATTCGTTCGTTATGTAAGGGGACATATCCGCCTAATTCTTCAACTAGATAGAAAGGACAGCCTGCCACAGAAGCTAATTCTGCTAGAGGATACAGTCCTCCTGCGATGCAGACAAAATCACAAGCTATTTTTTCCTCGCTTCCTGCAACTACTTCACCATTTGTATTGATTGTAGCTAAAGTGATGCCTTCTACCTGTTCGTCACCATAAATTTCAATGACAGCCTTTCTGAGCTGAATTGGAACATCCCACATTTTGACACCTTTTTTAGGATAAAAGGTAACCCCTAATTGTTTCATAAAGTCATTTTGCATTAATTTGCTACCATAACGGACAAATGGGGAAGGGGCCATATGGGATACGTGAAGAAGCGAATCCAATACTTCCCTAGGTTGTGCAGCATTTTCGGTCATCTGATTTAACGGTGGTAATGCGAGACAAGCTACATCTATCCCAGCCATTTTTAATTCCATAGCAATCGCAGCGGAAAGAACGTTTACCCCAATGATTATACCCCGCTCGCCAGGTTTTACCCGATGAACATTTGTCATCACTTGTGCAGCACCAACAGACATAACGCCTGGTAATGTCCAGCCTGGAACTGGTACTGGAGATTCGGCAGCCCCTGTTGCCAATAATAAATGGTTCGTGTAAAGAGGTTCTTTTTCTGTATAAACAACCCAATCATCATTTATTTTTTCTAGATTATTTACAGGTGTGTTCAATTGGAATTGAACCCCTATATCTAGCGCTTGTTGATGTAAACGGGCTGATTCGTTTATGCCATTCCACCATGATCCATTTGGTTCTTCGTATAGCTGGCCTAAAAGTCTTCCGCCTGCTTTGAGGTATTCGTCGATTACCACTACATCTAATCCTTTTTTAGCACATGTGATAGCAGCTGATAATCCAGCGGGTCCTGCACCGATAATAATCACTTCATTCATGTTCAGCCCTCCAATCCCTTACAGGCGTAGAGAGCTTTCCACCACTTGCGATTATCATTCCCTCTTGTAGTGGGGTTAGGCATGCACGAACTCCTTGTTGTCCGTTCACGGTAACCCTGCATTCAAAACAATGCCCGATATTGCAATAGATGCCACGGGGAGTCCCGTTTTCTTCATGATGGCGAAGTGTACGAATCCCATTGGCTAATAGTGCAGCAGCAATGGATTCGTTTGCCAAACCTTTATAATCTTTATTATTAAATGTAAACGTAACATAACGATTTTCTTCTAATTTTCCAAGTACAGGATGTTCTAAGATTCGCTGACTCATTGTTCCTGCCCTCCTAGATCTCCAAAACGGATTGGACGAACGGGAGGTTGATATTTTAACGTTATTTGAGTGCGGTTGTTGTTATCTAATGTTTCTGCTACTTTATTTACCATGTTCCGGCATGTTCTGCCACCACAATATCCCATTCCAGCTCTGGTACGAAGCTTTAATTCTCTTGCTGAACAATTGTACGTTTCAGCTGTTTCAACAAGCTCTTTATATGTTACTTCTTCACATCTGCAAACTATCATATCTTTTTCTGTCATTTGGATCACTCCTACTTTAGTGTCTGTATGGTTTTATATGCAAGAATAGTGCCAACATTTTCAGATTAGATCTTTAATCCTAATTTATTTATTCGATTGTAAAGTGTTGCCCTGGTGACTTGAAGATTTTTCGCGCATAATAATTTATTCCCGTCCACATTTTTTAATTCTTTAAGAATAATATCTTTTTCAAATTCTTGAAGCCGTTCCTGTAATGATCGATTATCATGTGCTGATAATGCAACAAGACTGCTATTGACTGTTTGTGATGTGTCTGTATCGAAAGGCAGATCATCTAGTTTGATTTTGCCATCTTCTGAAAAGACAACAAGCCGTTCGATGACATTTTTCAGTTCTCTGATGTTTCCTGGCCATTGATGTTGGAGAAGCGCTTGCATGACGGATTGTGATATGCCATGGATAGGTCGGTTATATTTTATAGAAATTTCGTGAAGGAAGTAATGTGTCAATTCAATAATATCTTCCAAGCGTTCTCTGAGTGGTGGGACTTCTATGCTTACGACATTTAGCCGATAATAAAGGTCTTGCCTGAATTTACCTTCCTTTACAAGTTCCCCTAGCTCACGGTTTGTTGCTGCAACTACTCGGAAATCTACTTTTATTTCCTTTGTTCCACCAACAGGATAAAACTTTTTTTCCTGAAGCAATCGCAATATTTTTACTTGCATGTCCAGTGGCATTTCACCGATTTCATCGAGAAATAATGTTCCACCTTTGGCAAGTTCAACTTTTCCTTTTTTTCCTTTTTGATCAGCGCCAGAAAATGCTCCTTTTTCATAACCGAAAATTTCGCTTTCGAACAATGCAGACGGAATTGCACCACAATTAATCGCAACGAATGGTGCTTGGTTGCCTTCTCGGATGGTGTGCACTGCTTTAGCAAAAAGTTCTTTTCCTACACCACTTTCTCCATGTATCAAAATATTGGTATCTGTTGCTGCTGCTTTTTTGATTTTGTTAATGGTTTTGTTTAAAACAGGGCTATTCCCTCTGATTTGGATAAATGGATCTTCTGTCGCTGTTAATTTATTTACTTCTCTTTCTAAATGAAATAATTTTTCGGAGGCATTGTATAATTCTTTATTTAACTTAATTTGACTGGTAATGTCGGTTTCTGACACAACAGCCCCGATAATTTTTTCCTTAAAGTATACTGGGTTTGAATTAATCAGTACGACCTGATTTTCCCTTGCTTTATGCTGGCTGTGGTGAACAGATGTCCCGTCTTTTAAGGCATTTAATATTTCCAACCGATCGGGGCTGAAAAAGTCTGTAATTTGTTTTCCGATGATATCCGCTTGTTTGACTGAAAAGATTTGTTCTGCGCCTTCTGTCCATGCAATTACATTTTTATTCTTATCAATTACGGTACACGATTCATCGATTGTAGCGAGAATTGTCGAAATGTAAGCCTGTAAATGTTGATAGGCTTTATACAAGTTAATACATAACCTCTGGGAGTTTAGGGAGCCAAGAATTTTTCCTTTACGATTTTTTACAATTAGGTGTTCATACATTGCCAACTTCTCAATAATATGATCGATTTTCGCGTCTGCTGAAATTTCCTCGCATAGAAAGTATGTGGTCTGATTCATCCTGTTAGAAAGTTTGATCCAGAAAATTGCATTGTCTCTAATTAGAAATACTGGTTTAGGATAGTTTGATTTAGCGACTGAGTCTATTTCATTTTCGGCCATTTCACTACTGTTTAACACGACAAACTGCGTGTCTAAAAATTCTTCGATACCAGGAAAAATTGAAATCACAAATCTCAAGCCTCCTTGATTGTATAAAAATATTTACATTTTAAAAATATTTTGACACATAAGGTTGACAAAATCAATGTTATTTCGAATATTTAATCAAATTATGTAGAGCAAAAATATAAATTTTTATTAAGAACTTAGCCTAGACTTCATTAAAGACGAGCAATATCTTAATTTGGCATAAAAGTTGCAATATGTATTATGAAAGGCTGGGTTCTTTTAAAAATGGGGGTGTTTTTAATGACTAATACCAATCATCGGGACATTGTTGTAATCGGTGGGGGCATTATGGGGGCAGCGATTTCCTACTTTTGCTCCAAAGCGGGATTAGATATAACGGTTCTGGAAAAAAAGGAATTGGCCAGTGGAACGTCATCTAGATGTGACGGAAATATTTTGGCGATCGACAAGGATCCTGGCTTTGACAGTCAAATGTCATTACAAAGTCAGCAATTGGTACATGAATTAGATAAAGAACTAGCGATGTCATTTGAATACCGTAATCCTGGCAGTATTCTTGTGTGTGAAAATGATGCGGAATTGGAAGCAGCACAAAAGTGGGTACATCAGCAACAAGAGGCAGGGCTTGATTTTAAGATGCTTGATAGGGAAGACCTGCGAAATGAATCCAACTATTTTGCGGATGATCTTTATGGCGGGTTAGAGTGTAAAACAGATTCAACCGTCAATCCATATATGCTAACGTACTCCATGTTTTACAGTGCACAGAAAAATGGTGCAAAAATACATACACATACAGAAGTGAAAAATATTGACAAAGATACATCTGGCCGATTTGTAATTAAAACCAATAAGGAAACATTCACTGCAAACAAAGTTGTCAATGCATGTGGGGTATGGGCCCCGTACATTGGCGAAATGCTTGATGTAGATATTCCGATTAAACCTAGAAAAGGACAATTAATTGTCGCCTCTAGACAACAGCCGGTGGGTCTTCGAAAAGTAATGGAATTTGGCTATCTCATTTCTAAGTTTGGTGGAGAACGGGTAGTAGATCCCGTAACAGAGAAATATGGTGTTGCATTAGTGTTTGAGCCTACCGAGAGTCAAAACTTTTTAATTGGAAGCAGCCGGGAGTTTAACGGATTTGATATAAACGTCAACCATGAAGTAACCAAATATATCGCGAAACGGGCGGTCAGATTTTACCCGAAAATGGCCGACATGACGGTTATTCGGACATATGCCGGTTTAAGGCCGTGGACAGAGGATCATCTTCCCATCATCTCCCATGTGGATGAAGTTCCGGGATTTTATGTAGCGGCGGGACATGAAGGGGATGGCATTAGTTTGGCAGCTATAACTGGGAAAGTAATTGAGGAACTGATCTCCGGAAGTGAAACATCGATACCAATGGAACCTTTGCGTCATGACAGATTTAAGGAGAGGGTGAGGAGTTAAATGAAGTTTCAACGACTGTTTACCACGATTGACACGCATACAGGTGGAAACCCGACAAGGACGGTTTTGAGCGGTTTACCAGAGTTGAAGGGTGACACCATGTCAGAAAAGATGCTTTATATGAAAGAGCATTATGATTGGATTCGTAAATTTTTGATGAATGAACCACGCGGCCATGATGTGATGTCAGGTGCCTTGATGGTAAATCCCTGTCATCCAGAAGCTGATGTCGGTGTTATTTATATTGAGACTGGTGGTTATTTGCCGATGTGTGGCCACGATACGATTGGTTTCTGCACAGCGCTTGTTGAAGCAGGGCTAATTGAAAAAAATGAACCATATACGATGATCAATTTGGATACACCGGCTGGTTTGGTAAAAGTCAAAGTCAAAGTGGAAGATGGAATAGCAAAGGAAGTAACGTTTCTAAATGTACCTTCATTTTTGTTAAAACAGGTTGAAATTGATGTGGAGGGCGTTGGTCATGTCGAATGTGATATTGCCTATGGTGGTAATTTTTATGGAATTATTGATGCGCGTAAACTAGGGCTGGATTTAACGACAGACAATGCTTCAACGATTATTGATCAAGCCATTACAATTCGGAATGCCATCAATGCAAAAGAAGAGGTAGTCCATCCGGAGCACCCATTTATTAACGGGTTGACACATATTGAATTTTATACAGATCCGGTGCATCCGGAGGCAAATCTCAAAAATACTGTTGTTGTTCCCCCTGGTGGAATTGATCGGTCTCCATGTGGAACAGGGACTTCCGCGAAATTGGCAACCATGTTTAGCAAAAATGAAATCGGTAAAGATGAACGATTCGTTTATGAAAGCATCGTTGGCACACTCTTTAAGGCGAAAATTCTAGAATTAACAACTATCAAGGATCGTGAAGCAGTAATCCCGGAAGTGACAGGTTCAGCCTGGATAATGGGGATGCATCGCTTCTTCTATAACGAAAAAGATCCATTAAAAGAAGGTTATTTACTTATTCCGCCGATGGAAGGCCATTAGGGAGGAGGTGCACAAATGAATGTTGAAAAAATGTTTACAACGATTGATACGCATGTAGCAGGTGAGGCATTTCGCATTATCGTGCATTCAGCCATTACATTAAACGAAAAAAATTTGGAATTGAACCAGGCGCTTATTGAGGAAAAATATATGCATGAAAAAGAATTATTGTTGAATGAACCTCGGGGACATCGTGGTATGAATGGCTGTATCGTCATTCCTTCGAACACGGCTGATTATGCTTGTGTCTTTGTGAATCATGATCGTGATGTGAAATTCAAGTATGCTGGACTGGTTGCAACGGTGACAGCCTTACTAGAAACAGGTAACTTGGTCAAAAAAGAAAATAACGTTTATGACATTGAAACGGTCAATGGTCTCCATTCGGTCTATGCAAGTTTTGAAAATCAAGAGGTTCGCAAAACTCGGATTGAAAGTGGTGCATGCCGGGTTGTTGAGACTTCCGATGATTACCAATCAGTAGAAATCGATCAATCGCGTCATTACCTGATTTATGATCCACCTGACACGATGGCAGGGATTGGGGTTGCGCATTTAGCTTCTATTAAGAAGTGGGGGTTGGAAACTGCAGCACAAATGAGAAGTAAGTCAATTTCATTTGACGGTATTGTCCTAACAGAACCTCTTGATACTAAAGGAAATAAGGTTCGCTCTGTCACGTTTGAAAAAGATGGAAGTATTTTACGGTCACCTGGTATGGATAGTACGTTTGCTATTTTGACAGCATTGTCGAGCGGGTCTAAGCCGTTAACAGAGCTTACCAATCACAGTATTTTTGATAGTAAGCTAACTGCCACATTAATCGAAGGAACGAACACCCGCTATTCTATTGAAACACAAGGTTTTATAACTGGCACACATCAATTTATTTATGATCAGGAAGACCCATTACGAAATGGATTTTTATTGAAATAAGTAAAGGAGGTTGTTTATAAGTGAATTTTTGAAAACGTTTGCTCAGTGGAAGGGAAGACCACGATAAAAAAGGAGAGTGAATAATGAGCGCAGAAAAAAGGTTACCGACGTTGGCAGAGGTACTATTTGTTCTAGTTAGTTTTATTGTCGTTATGTTTCTGTTTGTCGTACAGTTTGGCCTTCCAATTCAACTCGCATTGTTAACTACCTGGTTTATGATCATGCTGGTTGGGCTTCGGATTGGTTACACTTATGCTGAAATGCAGAAAGGTATTTTAAATGGTATTTATGATGGGTTAGAGGCTGTACTTGTTCTAATTTCGGTTGGTGCATTAATTGGTACATGGATAGCAGGTGGGGTCGTTCCAAGTATTATTTATTATGGGCTTTCAATTATTGACCCAAGTATATTTTTGATGGCAGCCTTTATTATTTGTGCCATCACGTCACTTGCCACTGGTACATCGTTTGGATCTGCTGGTACTGCTGGTATTGCCATGATGGGGATTGGAGTCAGCTTCGGCTTTCCAGTCGCATTGGTTGCTGGTGCTGTTATTTCTGGTTGTTATGTTGGGGATAAACTTTCACCATTGTCTGATACCACGGTTATGACTGCATCATTATCAAAAGTTAATTTAATTGAGCACATTAAATCGATGTTATTTGTAAGTGCACCTGCATTTATTATCGCAGGATTGTTGTTTCTCGGTACAGGGTTCTTTTTTCATAATGAAGATGGGGATATAAGTCAAGCAGAGGCTACGATGACATCATTAAGTGAGTATTTTAACATTTCTTGGTATATGTTGATCCCAGCTGCCATTGTCATTTTGATGCTTGCACTCAAAAAACCATCCATACCAGTTATTTTATTTGGTGCATTGCTTGGTTCTGTCTGGGCCTTTCTGTTCCAAGATGTTTCTGCGTTTGATGCTGTTAATAGCTTATATTCTGGCAACAATATTGAATCTGGCGTGGCGTTCATTGACAATCTATTAAATCGCGGTGGTATTGAATTCATGCTTGGTGTCATTGTATTAATTCTATTTGCCCTTGGAGTAGGTGGATTGATGGAAAGAATAGGTATTTTACAAGTCATTTGTAATACGATGCTAGCTTGGGCAAACAATGCTGGTAAAACCACATTAACAACGATGCTTTCTGGCTTTTTCGGTAATTTCTTTGGCGGTGCTGCGTATGTATCGATCATTACTGCTAGTAAGATCACCGAAGAAAATTACGATCGCTTAAATATTGATCGACGAATACTATCACGAAACACAGAAGCTGGTGGAACAGTTACAACACCAATGGTTCCATGGTCTGATGGCGGGGTATTTATGGCTGCAACACTTGGCGTATCAACCCTAACTTATCTACCTTTCCTTTGGTTTAACTTTTTGGTTATTGTTATATCACTGATATATGGTTTTGCGAATAAATTCATTTGGTACACGGAGGCTGAGGGAAACGGTCAAGACGCTAAGAAAGTAGTAAACTCGTAACTTTATAATCTAGGGAGGAATTTTACATGAAAAAATTAGAGGGAGCATTTCCAGTTCTTATTACGCCAATGAATCAAGATGGTGCTGTTAATTATAATGGATTAAAGCAGAATATCGAGCATTTTATTAGTGAGAATGTCGCAGGAATCGTTGTAAATGGAAGTACAGGGGAGTTTGTTAGTTTAACGAAGGAAGAAAAGTTTAATGTAGCACAAGTAGCAGTAGAACAAGTAAAAGGACGTATTCCACTTATCGTTGGTACTGCTGCAGAAACAACGGCAGATGCGGTGGAGTATACGAAACATGCTGAGGATGTTGGTGCTGATGCAGCATTACTAATTAATTCGTATTATGCGCATCCGAAAGATCATGAGATTTATGAACATTTTAAAAGCGTTGCGGAATCGGTAACTTTCCCAGTAATGATTTACAACAATCCGTTCACATCGGGAGTTGATATTGGTACAGAAACAATCTTGAACGTTGCGCGCGATGTAAAAAATATTACACATATTAAGGAATCAAGTGGAAAAATCCAAAAAGTTCGCGATATTACAAGACAAGGAGAAGGCTTTTTAAAAACATTCTGTGGATCGGATGATTTGGCCTTGGAGTCATTTCTAGTAGGTGCAACTGGATGGATTTCCGTAGCAGGAAACATAGCACCTCGGTTGGCTACTGATTTATTCAATAGTGTTCAAGAAGGCAGGCTTGACGTTGCATGGGAACTATATGATAGATTGCTTCCATTGTGCAACTTTATCGAGGGAACTGGAAAGTATGTACAAATCGTGAAAAGGGCAATGGATTTACAAGGGTTAGCAGGTGGACCGTCACGTAAACCACGTCTTCCATTGACAGAAGAAGAGGATCAAAAACTCCAGGAAATTTTAAATAACCTGCTTGTCACCGGATAAGAACCGTTCATTGTATCGATTCTAGAGAGAAATTAGCAGACAGTTAGACAATAGTCATTAAAGCAATACCCTGCTTAATGGAACTAAATAAGTAATGGGAGGAATAAGCATGATTACATTAGAAACTACGTTGAAGCCAAAGGTAAAGCATTTTTTAGAGGGGAAAAAAGAACTATATATTAATGGTGAATTTGTTCCAGCAATTAGCGGTAAAAAATTTGATGTGTATAATCCAGCTACAGAAGAAGTGCTTGCTCAGGTGAGTGAGGCACAAGAAGAGGATGTTGATAAAGCGGTAAAAGCTGCACGAAAAGCATTTGAGGATGGCGAATGGCCTAAATTGAGTACAGCAGAGCGTTCTCACTTGATTTACAAACTGGCTGATTTAATTGAACAGAACAGAGAAGAGCTTGCACAATTAGAAGCCTTGGATAATGGGAAGCAATATTCGGTTGCTTTAGAAGATGATATTGATGGCACTGCTGAGCATTTCCGTTATTATGCAGGTTGGGCAACAAAAGTTCTTGGCCAGACCGTTCCTATTTTTCATGATTATTTGAATTATACAAGACATGAACCAGTTGGTGTGATCGGTCAGATTATCCCATGGAATTTTCCGCTGTCAATGGCTTCTTGGAAATTAGGGGCAGCGTTGGCTACTGGTTGTACAATCGTGTTAAAACCGGCTGAACAAACACCACTTTCTTTGTTGTATGCAGCTACATTATTCAAGGATGCGGGATTCCCAGACGGAGTGGTCAATTTTGTGCCAGGTTTTGGTGAATCTGCTGGTGGTGCCATTGTCGACCATCAAGATATTGACAAAATTGCTTTTACAGGATCAACCACTGTTGGGAAAGAGATTATGCGAAAAGCAGCTGATACGGTCAAACATGTAACACTTGAGCTTGGTGGAAAATCACCTAATATTATTTTAGAGGATGCCAATGTTGACAAGGCAATTGAAGGTGCATTTGACGGTATTATGTACAATCACGGACAAAACTGTAGTGCAGGATCCCGTGTATTTGTTCACCGCAAACATTATGAACGAGTGGTTGAGGAACTAGCAAAACGTGCGGAAGCAGTGAAGCTAGGTAATGGACTGGATCCAGAAACGGATATGGGGCCACTTGTTTCAAAAGAACAGTATGACCGTGTCTTACATTATATTGAAAAAGGAAAAGAAGAAGGAGCTCGACTTGTTGCTGGCGGGGAAAAAGCTTTTAATAAAGGTTATTTTGTCAAGCCGACCGTGTTTGCAGATGTTGAGGATGATATGACAATTGCGAGAGAAGAAATTTTTGGACCAGTTGTAACCGTCTTTCCATTTGATACGACAGAAGAAGTTGTCAGACGAGCAAATGATAGTTTGTATGGTTTAGCTGCAGGTGTATGGACAGAAAATATTAAGACTGGTCACCAAGTAGCACATCGCTTAAAAGCTGGAACCGTTTGGATTAACGACTATAATCAAGAAAATCCTGCTGCTGCATTTGGTGGGTACAAACAGTCAGGTATTGGTCGTGAAATGGGGACATACGCGTTGGACAACTATACGGAAGTGAAAAGTGTTTGGGTTAATTTACAATAGAAGAAGATATACAATAACCGTTCTTTTTAAAAAGGGACGGTTATTTTTTAATCCTCAAGCAATTAATAAAATAAATTTTAAAAATTCATTATCCCATCGATTTTTTACTCGTTTCGTATTATACTAGTATGTAAGCGGATACAAATAAATGGTTATTGTAAGGAGGGACCAAATTGGAACTTATACTTCAACAAAGGCAAACGTTGAATCTTGTAATGACGACCGAACTAAGGCAGGCGATCCAGCTATTACAGTATTCAACATATGAATTATATCAGTTTATTCAGGAGCAGCAATTAGAAAATCCGTTAATCGAGTTGAAAGAAAATGTTCCCTATGCTCCCTATAATAAAACAAACCGTACGACTAAAACAGGACATACCTCATTTGACCCATTTGATTTTATCAAAAGTAATGAAATGGGTATGCGGGAAAACCTACTTGAACAAAAACAATTTCTTCCAATTACAGAAAAGGAGAAGAAGCTGTTACATTTTTTGATATTGAGTTTAGATGATAATGGGTATTTGCCATTAAGTACTGAGGTTATTGCAAATGAGACATCTTTCAATGAAGCAGAAATTAACAAAGGTATTACCCAACTTCAACAATTGGAACCAGTGGGCGTTGGTGCAAGAGATCTGCAAGAATGTTTACTCCTACAGGCAACAGCATATTTCCCTAAAGACTGTTTACTAGCATGTGTAATTAAAGATCATTTACAATTTTTAGCGGATAAAAAATGGAAGGAGATTACGAAACAGCTTGATATACCACTGGCGAAGGTGAAGGAAATTTATGATAAAATTCAATGTCTTGATCCAAGTCCATGCACAGATATATCAAATAGTAAGGCAGATTATTTAAATCCGGATATTATTGTAGAAAGTAAAGGAGATAATTTTGTTGCATATCTGAATGACAGTTATTTACCTGAAATTGGTTTAAACAGCCACTACACCGAATTTTTAAAGGAGAAGAATGAGGTGTCGAAATATATGCATGATCATTACAGAAAATACCAGTGGCTATTGAATAGTATTGAACAGCGTCGGTCAACTATTTTAAAGATCGTCCGTGTTCTGTTGAAAAAGCAACGTCATTTTTTCAGTAACGGACTTGCCGACCTTCAACCTTTAACATTAAAGGAAGTTGCTGATGAAATTAATATGCATGAATCAACAGTTAGTAGGGCCACAACCAATAAAGTGATTCAGACACCTAAAGGATCCTTTGACATTCGCTTGCTGTTTGCTACAAAACTGACGACAGATAATGGTGATGCAACTTCACAGGCGAAAGTCAAATTGCTGCTGAAGGATTTTGTTGACAAGGAAAATAAACAGAAGCCACTTTCCGATCAAAAAATAGCAGATTATTTAAAAGCAAAAAAAGGGATTAAGATTTCAAGAAGAACCGTTGCAAAATATCGAGAAGAACTAAAAATACCATCCTCCAGTAAGCGTAAGAGCATGGATGTATAGGCTTGGGAAATATGTAAACTAACAAAACGCTTGTGCTAATAGAATAGCACAAGCAGAAATTGTTAGTTAGCAATAAAATGCTGTCCCTACAATGATTAAAAGAATGAAAAGCACTACAATTAGCGCAAAATTGCTTCCGCCGCCGTAGCCACCATAGCCGGCGCCACCATAACCGTAGCCACCGCCGCAGCCGCAGCCGCCGCCAAATCCGTATGACATATCATTTCACCTCCTAGGGCGTTTACAGTTATTCTATGTAGGGATTCGTAAAATGTATAGACGTTTTCATCAGATGGGATAATAAATATGTTTATTTCATTTTGGAAAATTGATATGATATAATAATGAAAGGTGTTGTAAACAAAAGTTAATTGGTTAAAAACGTTTTGCTATTGTAAAATACATAGAGGGGGTACATGCTCATGTGGGAAACAGTATTTGGAATTATTTGCCTCGTACTCGTACTACTTAATATTGGATACTGCATTTTTGATAATGAGTAATAACATTTTTAAAGGGCAAGACAAGTTTATTTTGTCTGCCCCCTTTAAGATGTTCAAAAACTATGATAAGACAAACGCTTCTCGCACTTTACGGTTCTGTAACCTTCTTGTACGCACGCTCTTCTTAAATTCATCTAGTCATTGACCATTTATCAAATGGATAGATGATAATTTCTGACCTGCCGATGATATTATCTTCATTAATAAATCCCAATCCATTTCGACTATCTTTACTTATTGCGCGATTATCACCCATCACAAAATAATTATTTTCCGGTACTTGAACTGGTCCGAAGTTGCCAGTATGATTAATTGCATCCTCACTAACAAATGTTTTGTTATATTTTTGACCATCAATATATAGTTGGTGACCTTGCATTTCTATAGTTTCACCTGGTAATGCAATGACCCGTTTCACATAATTTTTAATGGGACGTTGAATAATGACGATATCTCCGCGTTCAGGCTCGTCAAATAAATAAACAAATTTATTAAAAATGACGCGCTCGCCGTCTTCCAGAGTAGGTACCATGCTTTCTCCTTCGACAATGGAAGTAGCAAACACAAATGTTTTTAAAAAGAAAGCAAGTAAAATTGCAATAAAAATGGCTTTACCCCATTCTATCCATTCATTTTTCTTTTTGGTTTCGGCCAATAGAAACATCCTTTCTACGTTGCACATCCATAATCAATGTTAACATAACGCTCCAAAAGAGACGAGAAATAAATATCAAAAAGGATAGTTAGACTTGTCAATATTTGCTTAACTATGCTAAAGTTAAGAAGTTGGTCTATTCTAAAGGAGGTACGGACAAGCTAAAATGTGTAATACAGACAAACTGTTAGAACAAATTGAATTTTTACGAAACCAAATGACTGAGATTGCCTTCCAAAAAGGATTTACTAGCTTAGAATCAATAACGATCAGTCAAGAATTGGATAAACTTTTAAATTTATATGAGCAGCAAAAGCAAATTGAGAAAGTTAAATTATAGTAATGGATAACACGTTACAAAATGATTGCAATTATATTTGTGCCGGTAGCAAGAGGGCATTAGACAATCATAAGCGTAAAGAAAGCCACATGTATCCTTCACCTAAGTATAAATGAAATCCCCTGGTACTGAAGTAACTTTCCCTTGCCGGACTAATGAATTCCTAACTCAAAAGAGCTTATCGTTATTAGAAAAAGCAGATCGCCCTATCAAGCTTAATTTCTCATAAACATGATTACGTCTTTTTCGATATTGAGCTCGCATGTCTTGTGAGTCGTTTATACCAATGTTAACGCGCTTTAAATGTGGCATATTGACTAAGAATGAGGCGTAGGATACGGACTTTCAGCATGTGTTATACAGCTATTGAAATGCAAGAGCATAGCCAATTTGAAAACTAGTCATAGCGTATGATTTTGACAAGCCATAATTGTTTTTTCTCGTGTTAGAGAAAATTGCTATCGAAACGTAATGACAAATCGTAGCCATATTTCTTCACAAAATGTTCAAATAATTTTCAAATAATTTCGATTAATATTGCGACAAATAGGGTATACTATATATAACAAGGATAAAGGAGTGTAACATATGCGTCCCAAAATACAGACTTTTGAACAGCTAGTAAAGCAAAATAGACAAGAGCTGATGCAAGATGAAAAAAGTTTAAATCAGATTGAAAAACGTTTAGAGAAAAAGCAAGTAAAGCTAGTTTCAGCTAAACAAAAACGATTACTCAATGATAACATAATTTGATTAAAAAACGTTAAAAACAGGCTGTTCCTTAAAGTTACTCCCGTACTGTGGAATAGGGTGTCAAACTTAAGGAACAGCCTGTTTTCTTTCTATCATAAATGGAAAATCTTTATTCATCTTGTTGCAAAACCGCAGAAAAAGCCGAGAATATCTATGCCTTTACTCTGGTCTTGTTTGGTTTAGTATATACCTGAATTAATATGACGGCACCAAGAATACATGCCATACCAATCATCTGAAAAAACGTGAACGCCTCATGAAATATAAATACACCAATTAATGTAGCTACAACAGGTTCAATGGTTGTTAAAATCGATGCTTTAGATGCTTCTGTTTGATTCAATCCATATGTATAAATAATATAAGCTATTGCAGTCGGTAGGAAGCCTAAACCAAATGCATAGAGCAATACGGATGGTTGAAGTAATAAGTGAAACTTCTCACTGTATGGAAAAAATGGTAACAATGTGATGCTTGCAATTAAAAATGTATAGGTGGTTATACTTAAGCTTGTGTATTTCTTTAAAGCGAACTTACTGAAAATGCTATATAAGGCATATCCGATACCTGATCCAACTCCAAATAACAAGCTACTTAATTTTAAAGAAGCAACACTTATTGGGATTAACCCGACAACAAAACATGTACCCAATAGTGTAATGAATAATGCAATCAGTTTTACCCTTGTAAAAGGCTCTTTAAATAATAGGAATGACAAAATGGATACAAAAGCAGGCGCAGTATAAAGTAATGCTGTCGCAACAGGTATAGTTGATAAATCGATAGCTGTGAACATACAGTAATTGAAAAAAATGATACTTAAAATGCCCGTGCCAATAAAGTATTTAAGGTCATAAATGGATTGTAATTTTAACTTCCTTGGTGCTTTAATTATCATGTAGAGAAAAAGGATGATTGCCGTTGACCATACGCGTAATGTGACTACTTCCATTGGTGTGAAACCGTATGTGTATAAATGTTTGACATACCAGCCAATTGTCCCCCAAAGTGCAGCCCCGAAGATAATGTAAATAAATGCTTTATTCAAACGGCATTCTCCCTTCAAGAGGTTGTTCAAAAAGTCCGGTAAAAATGACACATCGAATTTCTTCGTTGGCAAGACTCACCGTTCCTCACGGGCTAAGGAACTTCTGCTAAAACCGCCCACGTCCTGTGGGCAACGCAGAAGTCACCACATCCTATGGAAGCCCGTTCCGGTACTCAAAGCCACGCCGCCTTGAACTTTCGACGCACAGGACGTGCTAGTGTCGGCGTTGCTGGCAGGACGCCAGCGGTTTTAGTCGACGCGGTCCTTTTTATCCTCCTTTTTGAACACGCTTCAACCTAAAATAAAATTGCTCATTAATTATAGCAAATAATCTGTATTTTTTTAATATAAAAGGTATAACGCTGTGTTTGTTCGTTAAAACTGATTTATAAAAGTAGAAAGGACTTATGGGGATGTTATATACAACTTTCGATTGGATTCATATAAACCAGCTCATTTCACTTGGGTTAACAAAAGATCAGTTTTATTTCATTTTATTTTTCATCGTTATTTTTGTTGGTTATTATATTTTACATCCAATCATTCATTGGTTTGTCACATTACAATCTACAAAAATATTGAGTTATCTTATTACCAGTTTGATTGTTTTATTATGTATGTTCGCATTTGGCATCCATCAATTGGTAAAAATTGCACTTCAAAGTTTAGCGGTATTTGGCGGTGTTTTATTTTTACTACGGATCTTTCATGGAGTTTTTAAAAAGGGGAATAAAAAGAGCGCATGAACCATTTGTTCACACGCTGGTAGGCTTTATTATTTCTCGTTATTACTAAGTCCGCTTTGCATGGACCCTAACCAACGAAAAACGAGTTTATCTTGTGTGAGTGGCGATAAATGGGCGTCTGGTGTATGTTGCATCACTAACTTCTGTTCATTGTCTGGCAGTTTTTCGTATTTATCTTTTAATATATGAGTTTGATCAGCGTAGTTTTTTAACTCATACAAAAAATCCTTTAGCTCTGTCGTCATTTAAAAACCTCCCTTTATTTGTTCATTCCTCATGTTAAAAGTTTTAAAACATTAAAAAGCGCACGTTCTTTTTATGTACATGCGCTTGACCCTCCTACAAAGAGCTAGTTTTTAAAAATGACGATACGTTTTTTTAGGTGGCCATTCCATTTTCCCGAGAGATGATGGGGTATAATAGGAAGAGGTATACTGTTTTCTTCGCATTGGCTTTGACTCATTTCTGGGTTTCCAATCGATATAACGATAGATTACTTTTTTTGCTTGTGATAATGACATTTTCGTTCGTGGGTTTCGAAAATCTTGATCAAGTTCACCTAAATGTTCAAGTTCTTTGAAGTCTTGCTTTTCCGGGGGTATATGAAAATAGTAATTGTCCACTTTCACAAGCAGTGTTGAGTGCTGGTTACTGAATTTTGGGTGATCGGAAAAGTGGAGTCCGATTTTTATAGCTTGTTTTTCTTTTAACAAACGTTTAATCGTCTCTTTCTTGATAAAATATAAATGTTGTGGTTCTGGAGCAGTTTTGGCATGACGGTTTATCGTGTAAATTGCTTTAGCAAGCTCACCTAATGGAATTGATTTATCATCCATTATTTTCCCTCCTTTCATAGCTTGTCTTTATCGTACAGGAAAGCCTGTCCATTTTCAAGAACGAATTGTCTAAAAAAATAAAACGGAGCAGTAAGTATACAGCTCCGTTAAAAACTATTGCATATCTTTTATATCCTGAACGATTTTCTTCATATCGCCAGGCTTTCTTCCATCATATCGTTTAATTGCATTTCCTTCGGGTGATACAAGGTAAAAACTAGTTGCATGCATGAATTGGTCTGAATCAGGAACTTTTTCTAAGGCAGATTTAAATGATTTAATGGAAAATTCTTTGATCGTATCAAAATCGTATCCTGTAAATAGATGCCAATTATCTAGGTTTGTCGCACCACGCGATTTGGCAAACTCTGTCAGTGCCTCAGGGGTGTCCCTTTTTGGATCAACACTGAAGGAAGCTAACTGTACATCGTCAAGACCAGCATCGTTTAACTGATTTTGTAATCGAACCATATTGGAAGTCATTGGTGGACAGACAGTTTCACAATTTGTGAACACAAAATCTGCTACCCAGAACGAACCTGCGAAATCGTCTTTACTAATCTTTTCGCCAGTTTGGTCCGTAAATGTAAAATCCTTTACTTTATAAGAAAAATCACCCTCATATTCCTCTCCACAAGCACTTAGAATAATTATGAATAAGGCAAATGGCACTATTAATTTTAATTTTCTCAGCATATGTATAGCCTCCATGTTAACGAAATCGTATTTAGTGTAGCATGTTTTTATGTAAAAAACTATGGATAAAGTGTTACGAAATTTTCACTAAAAAAGGTTTGATCCTTTTTCTAGATCAAACCTTTTAGTTTAATAGTAGCCTTTATATAAATATGGATTGTACCCATATCCATACGGGTACGGTTGGTACGGAGGTGGATACGGATATGGATAATAATAGCCACCAGGATGTAGTGCCCCATATAAGAATGGTCCAAAAGCCAGACCAGTTAGAAAGGGCAAGACGGGAAAAGCTCGGTTCTCCGTATCTGGTTGTGCTGGATACCTGTACTGGTTTTGATTAACATGGCTAACCGGATAGTTCAATGAAATCTCCCTTTCCTAAACATCTCTCTGGTAGTATATGCAACGATTTGAAAAGGGAGCATGTATTAAGTAGATCCAGCTGAATTTCTTAGAGTAAATGTATGAAATTCTGGTTTACATAAAAAGCGATACGGCAGTCTTGTTGTACCAATTCCTCTGCTAACATACAATGTTAGGTTTTTATTATTGAGCAAGTATTTTCCTTGGACATATTTTTCAGCATATGCTGGTGTGTATAGGTGACCAATAAAAGGAAATCGAACTTGTCCGCCATGACTGTGACCAGAAAGTTGTACATCAACAGGGAAATTAGCTGTTGTGTCTGCAAAATCCGGTTCATGAGCAAGTAAAATGGTAAATTGATTAGGATTTGATTGTTTTAATGTTTTCTTTAGATCGGGTTTTCCAAGCATGAGATCATCAAGACCTGCTAGGATAATTTCATGATTGTCTTTTTTGATTGTGACATGTTGATTTTTCAATAGTTGAAAGTTGGCCTGATCCATTGTTTTTTTGACAATATTTGTACCATATCCACCGTGATCATGGTTGCCATAAATCCAATACTTACCATGTGTAGCCGTTAATGAACGAAGTATTTCAGTAAGTTTATTATTCCACTTGTATGTATCCGGTTTATCAACAAGATCACCAGTAAAGACAATTAAATCAGGTTTCTGTTTGTTTATTTTTTCGACTAGTTCTTTTAGTTGTTCGAGTGAATAGTGAAACCCGACATGTGTATCGGAAAACTGGACAATTTTGAAGTTGCTGAAAGTGTTTGGGATTTTTGTAGAAGAAATTATCTCTTCGTTTATTTGAAGCATCCGTGGTTCAACATCACGCGCATAATAGTACGTTCCACCGCCTATTCCGAGTAATGCTAGTGTACTGCCAATTATCTTTTTCAAAAACGATCTTCTATTCATAAGGGGTCAAACCTTTCTTTCATAAAAAAGCATTATAATACTTTATTATAGCATGGAAAAGACGGGAGTTTATATAGAAAATACCTTTGTCTTATTCATTAAAATTATCTGTTAACTTTTGACTTTTCAATCCAAAAGCAATAAGATAGTTAGTAAGAGATAAAACGCTTACAAGGGGAGTGTGAAATAAAAAAAGCGTGTTATCTAGGCGATAGTAACACGCTTTTTTCTAAATTACGTAATAAAATATTGAGAAGAAATGAAAGGCAGATCCAGCAATGACGAAAAGATGCCATACTGCATGGTGATAAGGAAAACTGCGCCACACGTAGAAAATTGCTCCAACAGTATAGAATAAACCTCCTACAATTAACAAAAGAATCCCGTTTTCATCCATGATAGCGGTAAGCGGCCCCCAAACAAGCACGATTAGCCATCCCATTAAAATGTAAAATAACGTTGATAAAACAAGGAATTTTTTTACGAAAAATATTTTAAATATAATTCCTAATATGGCGATTCCCCAAACCGTTCCAAATAAAATCCAGCCTATTTCACTTCTAAGATGAACAAGCAAAAGTGGTGTATATGTTCCAGCAATGAATAAATAAATGGATGAATGATCAAATATTTGAAAAATGTCCTTCCATTTTCCATCAGGCAAACTATGGACAATCGTTGATGTTGCATACATGAACAGCATTGTAACACCAAAAATAGTTACGGATACGATTTGCCATGGACTGCCATTTAATGATGCGTTTACGATTAATAATACTAACCCTGCAATGCTTAATAATACCCCGATACCATGTGTAACAGCATGGGCAATTTCTTCCTGTTTCGTATATGTGTGCGTAGTCATGAATTGTTCTCCAATCTGTCTGTTTATGACCTTTTTATTATTATACTACGTTATGCAGCTTTTATAAAATGGTTATCTAAGTAAGGTTAAACATGTTTCTACACGTAAATTATGGTAAAATGAGGTTGTCGATAAAAAGTTTTCTCCTTATTTTTTATCATGTAAAGGAGTGTTTATGTATGAGTACTACACAAGATAAATTATTGACTGATATTGTTATTGGTGACGTAATGATTCCTTCTGAAAAAGTAGCACATGTGCAAGTAAATAATCCTTTAGAACACGCACTGTTGGTGTTAGTAAAATCAGGTTATTCAGCAGTACCTGTTTTAGATATTGATTATAAACTAGTCGGTACTGTAGGCAAAACAATTATATTAAATCAAATTTTAGGGCTGGAACGGTTTGAATTTGAAAAGCTTTCTGATATGCAGGTGCATGAAGTGATGAATGTTGACATTCCGCGTTTAACGAAGGAAAAAAGCTTTATTGATGGTTTAAATACAGTAATTAATTATCCGTTTGTCTGTGTTTCAGATAATGAAGGTTTCTTTGACGGTATTGTCACAAGACGAGCGATCCTTAAACAATTGAAACGTGATTTATATACAAGAAAATAGCTTAGTAAAGCCCGTTTTGCTTGAAGGTGAGACGGGTTTACAATGTATATTTACTACCATACCATTAGGTAAACCAAAGTTCGCTTGGGATAGTTTGATTTTTTTGCATTTAATACAGGCTGATTAAAGACTTGGGACTAATATATTTTCTTTAGAATTGTTGTAAAGCTGGGATTAGAATGGGACACCAGAATGGGAAAACTAAAAATCTTAAACGACCATTTATTTTAGCATCTGTTATGTTAGGAATGTTTTTAGCAGCGATTGAGGCAACAATTGTTGCAACTGCTATGCCAAGTATCGTTGCAGATCTAGGAGGATTTTCTTTATATAGCTGGGTATTTTCAGCGTATTTATTAACAAATGCTGCCACTGTATTAATCTTTGGCAAATTATCCGATATATTTGGCCGGAAGCCAATTTTTGTTATTGGTGTTGTTATTTTTTTAACTGGCTCAACTCTTTCTGGGTTCAGTACATCAATGGTGATGTTAATTGTTGCTAGATTTATTCAGGGGTTTGGTGCTGGAGCGTTAATGCCGATTGCGACAACGATTGTTGGAGACATTTACAACAAAGAGGAGCGAGCAAAAATACAGGGTTATTTATCTAGCGTTTGGGGAATATCTGCTGTTACTGGTCCACTGTTAGGCGGCTTTTTTGTTGACGTCTTAAGCTGGCGATTTGTTTTTTTGATGAACATTCCACTTGGCTTACTCGCGATGTTCGGTATTATTTACTTTTTGCAAGAAGATATGGAAAAACAAAAACGATCAATTGATTATGCTGGATCTGTTTGGATTGTAATCGCTGTTAGTTCACTGATGTTTATCTTAGTTGAAGGCGGAATTAACATTGCATGGAATTCTCCCACAATGTATGGTTTAATTGGCATTTCCGCTATCGGGTTTTTGTTGTTTGTTTTTCAGGAAAGACAAGCAGTTGATCCAATGATGCCATTTAAAATATGGAAATTTCGCATCATTAGTGTGGCTAATTTGACGTCACTTACTACGGGGATGATCCTGATAGGAGTTTCCAGTTATTTACCAGCTTTTGTCCAGGGGGTGATGGGGGAATCCGCGACTGTTGCAGGATTTACGCTGACGACGATGTCAATAGGCTGGCCAATTGCCTCCACAATAGCTGGAAGACTTTTATTAGTGATTGGGTACCGGAATACATCTATAATTGGTGGTGTTTCTTTAGTAGTTGGTGGCACTCTGTTTTTCCTGTTATCCCCAGATAAAGGCCCTATTTGGGCTGGAACAGGTTCATTTTTCATTGGAGTTGGTATGGGTTTAACGAGTACATCGTTTATTGTAGGAATACAAAGTACAGTTGGCTGGGAAACACGTGGTATTGCAACTGCAGCCAACATGTTTATGCGTACACTCGGCAGTGCCTTAGGAGCAGCATTTCTAGGTGGTTTATTAAATGGTCAAATAAAATCATATATTGAAAAGAAAGGATTATCAGATCATATTTCAGTAGATGCAGCCAACAATTTGTTAGAACATGGTCAAAATAATTCATTTTCTGAAAAAACAAATACAATTTTACAAGCAGGTTTAACTACTGGTTTACATATCGTATACACGGGATTACTTCTGTTGGCGATCATTAGTTTGTTATTGCTCTTTTTTATGCCGAAGAAAAAGGATGAATAGCTGATGCTACAAGGGTTTGAGATAGATCGCCAGCTCGATGCTAAGTACAATCGGTTGTGAAAACATGTAGCAGATTGGCTCTAACAGAAGTATAGCTTTTTCGTTTTTGGAAAAACTACGAAAGAATATTTTTTCCATGTAGAGGAGGCACTAGTTATGGCGCGTATTGGCGTTGAACAATCATTAACAGATGTAAAAGAGGCACTAATGGAAATGGGACATGAAGTAGTAGACTTAAAATCGAATGACGATGTTGCTTATTGTGACTGTTGTGTTATCACAGGTCAGGATGAGAATGTAATGGGAATGTCTACTACAAGCATTGCAGGTCCTGTTATTGATGCACGAGGTTATAATGCGGAAGATATTTGCCAG
Organism: Virgibacillus sp. FSP13; assembly: GCF_054048505.1. Classification (NCBI taxonomy): domain Bacteria; kingdom Bacillati; phylum Bacillota; class Bacilli; order Caryophanales; family Bacillaceae; genus Virgibacillus; species Virgibacillus sp. FSP13. Next base: position 81,325 of record NZ_JBSVKG010000004.1, read on the forward strand.
ATGGTTGAACAAAAATTAAGCCTTGAATAATCATAAAGAAGCCCAGCTCAAGAAAATAGAGCTGGGTGTTTTCTTATTTATTTTCTTGAATAAATACTTGTTGTGGAAATGGGATCTGTAAATTTGCCTGGTCAAATTCTCCTTTGATTCGTTTGCGCATGTCCCGTTCACAAGCCCATTGTAATCCGTTTTCGGTTTGTCCAACAACCCTTAGTACGAGGTCATTCGTTCCAAGACTTTGGACACCTAAGACGTTAGGACCTTCCTTAAATCGCTCGTCTGACTGGAATTCCTCGCAAACTTTTTCTAAAATGGTGATTGCTTCATTGATATTCTCATCATATTTTACAGTGAGATCAACGAGTGCCCGCATATTTCCACGGGAATGATTTGCAACACCGATTATTTCTCGGTTAGGTATAAAATTTAATGTTCCATCAAAACTACGAATTTTTGTTGTTCGTAATCCTACTTCTTCTACGATTCCATCATAACCGGCTGTAGTTACATAATCATCTATTTCAATCTGCCGTTCCAATAGGATGAAAAATCCGGTAACAATGTCGCTCACAAGACCCTGTGCACCAAAGCCGATTGCTAATCCAATAATACCTGCACCGGCAAGTAGTGGTCCAATCGGAATTGCGAAAATGGCAAACAACATCACAATAAATACAAAAATCATTACGTAACTGAAGACATTTACTAATAATTTCTCCAATGTTTTTACGCGACTAGGTGATAGTTTTTCGTTTTTACCTGCTTTCTGAAGTGTTTTTGTAATTATTCTTTTTCCAATTGGGACAAAAATGATAAATGCGATAATTAGTAAGATAATTTTAATTCCAATGGGTACAATGAGACTTAAAATCCCGCTGATATCAAAATTTAAACCATCTTCAAAAATTTTCATATGTAGTCCGAACTCCTTTCAATATCTAATCACAAAATCAATGTTACTATTTTAACGAAGTAAGTAACTCTAATCAATAATTACCCTATTTTTCATTTGTTAAACAATAAATCAATTCGATTCTCAATTAATGGACATAATATTCTACTAGTGTTACGGTATTAATTGTTGAATCAATTTGATGAAACTTCCATTACATGACATATCTTTTCATTTTGTGACTAAAATAAATAATATTTGTGAATGATAGTGAAGTGATGTGTCAAATATATGACAAGTACTCAGCCTTTTTTATATCAATTATTAATTAATATTGACTTAAAATAGGAAGGTGTCTATAATTTGTAATGTAAATTAAATTTTTATTTTAGTTGGAGGGATTATATATGGCAGAACGTATGGTAGGAAAACAAGCACCGCGTTTTGAAATGGAAGCAGTAATGCCTAATAAAGAATTTGGTAAAGTAAACTTAGAAGAGATTATGAAAGAAGATAAATGGACAGTTCTTTTCTTCTATCCAATGGACTTTACATTTGTATGTCCAACAGAAATCACTGCAATGTCTGATCGCTATGAAGACTTTGAAGACTTGGATGCAGAAGTAATTGGTGTTTCAACTGATACTATTCATACACATAAAGCATGGATTAACACATCTCGTGAGGATAATGGTTTAGGTGATATCAATTATCCATTAGCAGCAGACCATAACCATGCAGTTTCAAAGGATTATGGTGTTTTAATTGATGAAGAGGGTGTTGCACTTCGTGGATTGTTCATTATCGATCCTGAAGGTGAATTGAAATATCAAACTGTTTTTGATAATAACATTGGCCGTGATGTTGATGAAACATTGCGCGTATTACAAGCACTTCAAACTGGCGGCATGTGCCCAGCAAACTGGAAACCTGGCCAGGAAACATTGTAAAACGAATTGACATATAAATAGTGAAGAGGAGCTGACTCATAATTCCCTAATACGATAGATTTTGTGGGTTAGCTTCTTTTTGCTAGTGAAGTTGTAAGTGATGAAGGAGGAAGAAAAATGAAATTAAAAGATCAAATGCCGGAACTAGAGGGCGCCACAAAATGGTTTAACGGTGAACCAATTGAAAAAAGCGATCTAATTGGTAACAAACCTACATTAATTCATTTTTGGTCGGTAAGTTGTGGACTTTGTAAGGAAGCAATGCCAAAAGTAAATGAATTTAGAGATGAATATAAAGATGAGTTGAATGTTATTGCTGTTCATATGCCTCGTTCTGAAAAAGATTTAGATCTTGATCAAATTAAAGAAGTTGCTGATGAACATGATATTACGCAAACAATATTTGTAGATAATCAACATAATTTAACAGATGCATTTGATAATCAATACGTACCTGCTTACTATGTTTTTGATGAAGAAGGACAATTAAGACATTTCCAAGCCGGTGGTGGCGGTATGAAAATGCTACGTAAACGTGTGAACCGTGTATTGGGAAAAACAGAAAAAAAATAAGGATTTGCAAAAGACACCTGCTATTCAACAGTAGGTGTCTTTTTGATTAGCTTAGAAGCCCAGTTGGTGCGTTTAATTCTATATAAACGTTGCCCTTTTAATGGGTTTACTATTTTATACATTTTCTATTTTAAAAAAAATATAAAAATTAAGTAAAAAGAGTAGCAATTTATTTCGTAACCCGTTATATTAGTAATTATGAAAAGTACATCAAGAGGGGGGAGAAAATTGGATACATTTAAAAAGCTAAAGCAATTTTATTGGCCTTTTAAAAAATATTTTTTCACATCGCTATTCTTTTTACTGTTTGTTACGGCGATAACGGTTGTGTATCCAATCATACTGCAAAAGACAATTGATGAGGTTGTATTGAAGGATCGCTTATCTTTAATACCGTATTTAGCAATTGCTTTTTTGGTTGTAATGATTGTAAAAGGATTTGCAACTTTTTTTCATCAATATTTAGGAGAATTATTTGGAATTACATCTGTTTATAAAGTTAGGGAAGCATTATATGAAAAGCTGCAGGTGTTGTCATTTACGTACTATGATAATGCAAAAACAGGTGATTTAATGTCACGATTGACTGCAGACGTGGAAGGGTTCCGCTTTTTCCTATCAGTAGGATTTGCAGAACTTCTTCGCATCGCACTGTTAATCATTTTTAGTTTGGCGGTGATGTTTTATTACTCTGTTCCGCTTGCACTCGTAACAATGGGAGCAATGCCGTTTTTGGCTGTTGTTGTTTTCCAATTTGAGAAACGTGCACATCCTGCTTTTAAAGGAATACGAAAATCATTTGGTCGCTTAAACACAAGAGTACAAGAAAATATCAGCGGTATGAACACAGTGAAATCATTATCAAGGGAAGATTTTGAAATTGGTAGGTTTTCATCCAGCAATGATAATTATCGACAAAACTATTTAAAAACGTCAGAAATTTGGGCGAAGTTTTTCCCGTTAATGGAGTTCATTGGCAATGTTTGTGCTGTAGCGTTATTGGCATTTGGTGGATATCTCGTGATAACTGAAAAAGTGATGGTTGGGGAACTTGTAGCATTCTTTAGTCTTGTCTGGTACATCTTAGGACCACTAATGAACTTAGGATTTGTCATTAATTTATTTTCTCAATCAAAGGCTTCTGGTGAACGATTGCTCGAAATTCTTGAGGCAAGAGAAGATATTGTGGAACAAGAAAATGCAATTAATACGACAATTAAAGGTCATGTTACGTTTCGTGATGTTACATTAACTTATACAGGAAACGATGACACAGCTTTAACGAATATTAACTTTGATGCACCACCAGGAAAGGTAATTGGGTTAATTGGGGCGACCGGTTCAGGAAAAACAAGCATTACACAACTGATAACCCGCTTTTATGAACCTGAAGAAGGAGAAATTTTGATTGATGAAAAACCTATAACAGACTATAAATTAAAAGCATTGCGGAAACACATTGGCTTTGTTTTGCAGGAATCATTTTTGTTTTCCACAAGTATTCGAGAAAATATTGCGTATGGCAATCCTGACATTAGCGAAGAAAGAATTATTGATGCAGCAAAACGGGCACAAGCACATGAATTTATTATGGAGATGCCAAATGGCTATGATACGATGCTAGGCGAACGAGGTATGGGGTTATCAGGCGGTCAAAAACAACGGATCGCAATTGCACGGGCAATCTGTATTAATCCAAGTATATTAGTCTTAGATGATGCAACATCTGCCGTTGACATGGAAACAGAGTTCAAAATTCAAAAGGCATTAAAAGAGGTTATGCATGGAAGAACAACTTTTATCATTGCGCACCGGATTTCCTCATTGAAACATGCGGATGAAATTTTGGTACTGGAGGATGGAAAGATTGTTGAGCGTGGGGTACATGATATCCTCGTTAATAATCAAGGGCCATATCAACGTATCTATGATATTCAGTATCAGGATCGTGAAGAAATTATGAGTACGGTCCATTCATAGGGGGGGAGAAAAATGACTCAACAAAAAACATTACAGAAGAATCGCCATTTGAAGCGATTCCATTATACGGTTGATCATGCAGTCGAAAAACCTTTCAATTGGAAGCAGTTATGGCGTCTTCTCGTTTATTTAAAACCATATGCGAAAACGTATTTGCCTGGCGCAATCATCGCGATGTTAGTGTCTACTGCAGTAAGGCTAGCTGTACCAATACTAATCGGTAAGGTCGCCATAGACATTGCGGTTAAAAATAAAGATACAACAATGTTAACGTATCTTGTTATCGGAATTGGCGTACTTTATTTACTTAATTATCTCGGGAACATATTTCGCATAAAATGGGTCAATATTTTAGGACAGAACGTTATTTTTGACTTGAGGAAACATTTATTTTCCCATGTTCAGCGTTTATCCCATCGTTTTTTTGATTCAAGATCAGCTGGATCGATACTTGTTCGGATTATGAACGATATTAATTCTCTGCAAGAACTATTTACGAATGGGATTATTAACTTGTTAATGGACGTTGTTACCTTAGGGGGAATAGTAGTTATTTTGCTCGTGTTAAGTCCGAAGTTAGCACTAGCAATCATGGTTATTATCCCAATCATGTTTTATATCTCAACTAAATTACGACGGACTATTCGTAAAGCATGGCAAAATACACGTATTCAGCAATCAAGATTGAATTCACATCTGAATGAAAGTATTCAGGGCATTCGGATTACCCAATCGTTTTCTCAGGAAAAAGAAAATGCCGAATTCTTTGATGGTATTAATTCTGACAACTTTGAGAGCTGGCGAGTGGCAACTAAGAAAAGTGCTTTATTTCGTCCGTTTGTTGATTTGAGTAATGCAATTGGAACGATTATCTTAATCACATATGGTGCCTATTTAATTTTGCAGGGTCCCGCAAATGGAGGAATTGAAGTCGGTGATTTTGTCACATTCGCTTTTTTCCTAGGAATGTTTTGGGAGCCGATTTCGAGACTGGGACAAATGTATAATCAGCTATTGATGGCAATGGCTTCATCGGAAAGAATTTTTGAGTTCTTAGATGAACAACCAAATGTAGAAGACAAAGTGAATGCATATGAATTTACTGGTATGAAGGGCCATATTCAATTTGACCAAGTTCAGTTTTCCTATGATGAAGAACGGATTGCATTGCATGAAGTGTCACTTGATATTAAAGATGGTGAAACGATTGCACTTGTTGGCCATACTGGAAGTGGTAAATCAACCATTGCCAACTTAATTAGTAGATTTTATGATCCGACAAAAGGGACGGTCCGAATTGATGGACACGATTTACGCGATGTCAGACTAGATAGTTTGCGTCAACAAATCAGTGTTGTATTACAAGATACGTTTATTTTTTCTGGAACGATTAAGGAAAATATCCGCTTTGGTCGCCCTGATGCTTCAGATCATGAGGTGATTGAAGCTGCTAAAGTCGTTGGGGCGGATGAATTTATCCAACGGTTGGCCAACGGTTATGAAACAGAGGTAGAAGAACGGGGAAATATTTTGTCAGCAGGGGAACGGCAACTATTATCATTTGCAAGGGCATTGCTTGCTGATCCAAGGATTTTAATTCTAGATGAAGCAACAGCAAGTATTGATACAGAGACAGAGGTTAAGATTCAATCTGCTTTACGCAGACTCTTGAAAGGGAGAACAGCGATAATTATTGCCCACCGTTTGTCAACAATTCGGGATTCTGATGAAATTTTTGTATTACAACATGGGAAAATTTTAGAACACGGCAACCACCAACAATTAATGGAATATAAAGGCGAATATTTTGATTTAGTAAAGTCACAGTTTCAAATGCTCGATGCAATGTAGGGTTCAGGCAGTCTCTTCTAATGTGGAAGAGACTGCTTTTATGTTAAGACGGAGATGTCACACAACTGTCATGAAAAAGGGGCTGTTTTCAAGTGTTAAGGGTTTATACTATGGGTACAGTGAAAATATAGTCTAACAGTCATTTGCAGTTTTAGTCTTTTTCGATGCTTTAACATGTTGATGGCTCTATTTAAAGCCCAGATAGTGCGTTACTGAGCATAAACAAGTAGGGGGGACAACAATGGAGTTTGATAGTGTTTTAATGAGTAGAATGCTTACCGCAATGACACTTGGGTTTCATATTATTTTTGCAACAATTGGTGTAGGGGTACCTGTGATGATTTCGATAGCGGAATTTATTGGGATAAAGAAAAAAGACCCACATTATCGGATGCTTGCACGAAGGTGGACGAGAGGCTTTGTTATAACAGTTGCTGTCGGAGTGGTAACAGGTACCGCAATTGGTTTGCAACTGTCATTATTATGGCCAAACTTTATGCAAGTTGCAGGGAATGTTATTAGTTTACCATTATTTCTAGAGACATTTGCCTTTTTCTTTGAGGCCATTTTTTTGGGGGCATACCTGTACACATGGGATCGCTTTAAAAAACCACTCACACATTGGCTTCTTTCGATACCTATTGTGATTGGATCAAGTTTTTCCGCTGTGTTTATTACAACTGTCAATGCTTTTATGAATACACCCACAGGCTTTACTATGGAAAATGGGAAAGTAACATCAATCGATCCAATTCAAGCAATGCTTAATCCTGCAACACCAACCAAAGTGTTTCACGTATTAAGTTCATCTTATTTAACTTCAGCGGCTGTTCTTGCAGCAATTACTGCTTTTATTATCTTACGGAAGAAGTCGTCAGCTTATTATAAAAAGGCGTTGAAATTAACGGTGACGGCGACTTTCTTATTTGCTGTTTTAACCGCCATTGCTGGTGATGCCTCAGCTAAATTTTTAGCAGAACATCAACCCGAGAAATTAGCGGTTGCTGAATGGCATTTTGAAACAGAAAAAAGCGCTGATTTAATATTATTTGGGTATTTGAATGATGAAAATGATGTAATTAATGGTATTCATTTGCCTGGGGTATTAAGTTTCCTAGCGCATGGTGATTTTAATAGCGAGGTTACTGGTTTGGACCAATTTCCTGAAGATGAGATTGCACCATATTGGGTCCACTATATGTTTGATCTAATGGTAATGCTTGGTATGTATGCACTAGCCGTATCCCTTATATATTTGATTTTCACCAAGGTCAAAAAATGGAATGAGCATGCAAAATGGTTGCTTATCTTGCTTATAGCAAATGGTCCGTTAGCGATGCTTGCCTTAGAGTTTGGCTGGATTTACGCAGAAGTGGGCAGACAGCCATGGATTTTGCGCGGTTATATGAAAGTGGAGCATGCAGCCACAACTTCACCACATGTTGATATTATGTTCTTCTTATTCTTAGCGCTGTACATTTTACTAGGTGTGTTATGTATCGTTGTACTACGAAAAATGTTCCGTAACAATCCAGTAGAACAGGAACTAGAGGAACGTTATCCAAGTATAGAAGGGGATGATCAATCATGAGTTATGAACTCATTGGTATAACCGTACTATGGATTTTTCTTTACGGATATCTGATTGTCGCTTCCATCGATTTTGGTGCAGGGTTCTTTGCTTATTACGCTAAAATAACGAAAATGGACCATATTATCAATCAGTTAATTTCCCGTTATTTATCGCCTGTTTGGGAAGTAACCAATGTGTTCTTTGTGTTTTTCTTTGTTGGACTTGTTGGATTTTTCCCGGATGCAGCCTATTATTATGGTAGTGCATTGCTTGTGCCTGGAAGTATTGCGATTGTGCTGCTTGCGATTCGTGGTTCATTCTATGCCTTTGAAAATTACGGATCAAAGAAGAGCGATGTTTATATGTTTCTTTATGGTGCAACGGGTTTGTTAATTCCGGCATCATTATCAATTGCTTTAACGATATCTGAAGGTGGTTTTATTATAGAAAAAAATGGGGAAGTATCTTTGCTATTGAATGAGCTTCTTACTAGTCCCTATTCATGGAGCGTTGTCTTTTTAGCAATTGTTTCCGTACTGTTTATTAGTTCAACATTTTTGACGTTTTATGCAGCACGAGCTAATGATCAGCCTGCATTAAGATTGGTGAAAAAATATGCATTGTTTTGGAGTGTGCCAACTATTATTGCAAGCTTAACAACGTTTATCGCCTTAAGTCAGCACAATGAAAGACATTACCAAAATATGATTGATCTATGGTGGATGTTTGGTTTATCAATTGGCTTTTTCATGATTGCGATGTGGCTTATTTTTCAAGGTAAACGATATGGACTTGCGTTTATTGCGGTTATGTTACAGTTTTTCTTTGCATTTTTTGGGTATGGGATGGGACATTTACCATATCTATTGGATCCGTTTATTACGATTTATGAAAATGCAACGCAAGAATCAATGGGGACTGCACTTATCATTGCGTTTATCGGTGGCTTGTTTTTACTTATCCCATCATTACTATTACTCATGAAAATGTTTTTATTTGATGCCGATTATGTAAAAGGAAAAAAGTAATCGTATACCAATCTGACATATTGTATGATAGACTATAGATTGAATTCGGATGATGGGGGAAGTAGTATGAAACGTGATTTTGCTGTAATCGGGTTAGGTCGGTTTGGCGGTAGTATATGCCGGGAATTGAGTATGGAAGGAATGGAAGTTTTAGCGATCGATGTTGATGAAGACAAAGTGAATGAATTTAAAAATATAGCTTCACATGCTGTTATCGCTGACTCAACAGATGAAGCAACACTAAAAGACTTAGGGATAAAAAACATTGATCATGTTATTGTAGCGATTGGTGATAATATACAGGCGAGTATCTTAACGACCGTTGTGCTGACGGATTTTAATATCAAGAAAATCACGGTCAAAGCGCAAAATGATTACCATGAAAAAATTCTTAATAAAATTGGCGCCGATCAGGTTGTTCATCCCGAACGTGACATGGGAAAACGAATCGCCCATAATATCATTTCGAACAATATTTTGGATTACCTAGAGCTATCAGATGATCATAGTATTGTTGAGGTTAAAGTAGGAGAGAAAATGCGCGGCAAATCACTTGTTGATCTTGACATCCGGGCTAATTATGGTTGTAACGTGGTCGCAATTAAGCGAGGTAAAGACATTAATGTTTCCCCGAGTGCTGAGGATTTGCTCCGAAACGAGGATGTTCTTATTGTCATTGGTGCCGATAAAGATATATCAAGATTTGAAAAACACCTAGTAGTAGATGAATAATTCAAGTGCTTTTAAACCTGTATCCATTTGATGCAGGTTTTTATTATGGGATTCTAGGTTATAGAGTATAGAACGGATATATTTTTCGGAAAGGATGTAGGACATGTTTGAAAAACGAACAGGAGAAATAATTACGGATTTACTTAGTGAGTGGAAAATCAATCATATTTATGGTATGCCAGGTGATTCGATTAATGAATTAGTTGATGATTTACGGAAAAAGCAAGAAGAGATTAACTTCATTCAAATTCGCCATGAAGAAGTTGGGGCATTAGCAGCAAGCGCTTACGCAAAATTGACTGGGAAACTTGGCGTTTGTTTATCGATAGCAGGTCCAGGGGCTATTCATTTGTTAAATGGTTTATATGATGCTAAGCAAGATGGTGCACCAGTATTAGCACTTGTTGGACAAGTATCAAGTACAAAAGTGGGCACAGGTACGTTTCAGGAAGTCAATTTAGAGCGAATATTTGACGATGTTGCTGTTTTTAATGAACAGGCTGAATCTGCGGAACAATTGCCAGATTTACTCAATATGGCAATCCGAACAGCATACGCAAATAGTGGTGTTTCTGTCTTAATTGTTCCGGATGATCTATTTGCTGTTAAACAAAAATATGATCAACCAATCACTGCACCAACATATTCCAAACCTGCTATTATTCCCGATCGAGCGGCAATTGCAAATGCAGTTAAATTGCTGAATAATGCTAAGAAGCCAGTTATCTTAGCAGGCAAGGGTACAAGGGATGCACGGCATGAACTAATAGCATTTGCCCAACAAATTCAGGCTCCAATTGTATTAAGTCTACTAGGTAAAGGCACAATACCGGATTATCATGAATTGAACCTTGGTCAGCATGGACAAATTGGTACGAAACCGGCATATGAGGCAATGATGGATACGGATCTTTTACTCCTAATCGGTACTTCTTTTCCATATCGAGAATTTCTACCTGACAATGCAAAGGCTGTCCAAATTGACATTAAACCTGAAAAAATCGGTAATTTTTATCCAATAACAGAGGGTCTTTGTGGGGATGCAAAGAATATACTACCGATGCTTACTGCCATGATTTCAAAAAGAAATAATAATTCATTTCTAACTTGTCAACAAACAAAAATGAAGAAATGGCATATTTATATGCAGCAAGAGAAAAAAGCGGAAGCACATCCTATTCAAGCGCCACAAGTCATGTATGCTTTGGAGCAAGTCGTTGAGAAGGATGCTGTTATTGCTAGTGATGTTGGAAATGTAACAGTGTGGACGACACGCTTTTTTCCATTTGTAAACCAAAAATTTGTTATTTCCGGACGCTTGGCGACGATGGGATCTGGTCTTCCAGGTGCTATTGCTGCACAAGTAGCTTATCCTAACAAACAAGTTGTTGGTATTTGCGGAGATGGTGGTTTTTCGATGGTTATGCATGACTTTGTTACAGCTGTAAAGTATGACTTGCCGATTAAAGTCATTGTGCTTAATAACGGTAAAATTGGTATGATTAAATACGAACAAGAAGAAATGGGAAATCTTAATTATGAAACAGACTTAAGCGAAGTGAATTTTGCCGAATTTGCCAAAAGCTGTGGTGGTGATGGTTTTCATGTTGAACGCCAAGAGGAACTTAGCAGCACGATGAAGCAGGCATTCCTGTCGAACAAGCCAGCAATTATTGATGTTGCTATTGATGATCAAGCACCATTACCAGGAAAAATAACTTATGATCAAGCTGTAAGTTATGGACAATATTTAATAAAAGAATTTTTTACAAATGGCAAGGTTGAATTTCCTAATATAGGGAAATCAATCAGAAGGTTATTGTAAGATCGATAAAATAAGGGATGACATTGTATTTAATGTCATCCCTTCGCTAATCTATTTTACACTTCCATAATGATTGGTAATATCATCGGCCGACGTTTTGTTTTGTCATAGAGGAAAGGTGCAATCGTATCGGTAATTTCATTCTTAATTTCAGACCATTGTGTTGTTCGGCGTTCCATTACTTTTTCTAAGTGTGCAGATACAAGCTTTTGTGCTTCGTTAATAAGGTCCTCCGATTCTCTCATGTAGACAAAGCCACGTGAAATTATGTCTGGACCGGAAGAAATTTTAAATTCCTTCATATTAATACTAACGACGACAATAACAAGTCCTTCTTCAGATAGTATACGGCGGTCACGTAATACAATGTTACCAATATCACCGATTCCGCTCCCATCCACATAAATTGAACCAGAAGGAATTTTTCCAGCAACCATGGCATTGTCTTTACCTAATGCCAGCACATCGCCATTATCCATTAGGAAACTGTTAGCTGGTTCAATTCCACAAGCTTTGGCAAGTTTAGTATGTTCAACCTGCATTCTGAACTCGCCGTGAATTGGCATGAAATACTTTGGTTTAATAAGGCGAAGCATCAGTTTTTGTTCTTCTTGACTACCATGTCCAGATGTATGAATATTGCTTAATTTTCCATGGATTACGTCAGCACCTGCACGATACAATTTGTTAATCGTGCGACTTACACTAATTGTATTTCCAGGGATTGGAGACGATGAAAATACAACCGTGTCACCAGGAATAATCTGGATCTGTCTATGTGTACCATTGGCAATGCGTGATAAAGCTGCCATTGTTTCACCTTGTGAACCGGTACACAAAATCGTTACTTCATTTGCTGGTAAACGATTGATTTGATTGGCATCAATAAACGTATCTTTAGGCGCACTAATGTAACCTAATTCTTGTCCGATCGTGATGGATGACTCCATACTACGACCGAAAACAGCTATTTTACGATTATGTTTTACTGCTGATTCGACTACTTGCTGAAGTCGGTAAATATTAGATGCAAATGTGGCAAAAATCAACCGACCTTCCGCACGACTAAATATATCATTGATGCTTTCACCAACAACACGTTCGGACATTGTAAAACCTGGAACTTCACTGTTTGTACTATCAGAAAGCAAACATAGTACACCTTCATCGCCAATTTCAGCCATTTTTGTTAAGTTAGCTGGCTCTCCAACTGGGGTGAAGTCAAATTTAAAGTCACCAGTATGCACAACATTTCCCGGTGGTGTTTTTACAACGATACCAAATGAATCAGGGATACTATGTGTTGTACGGAAAAAGCTTACAGATGTTTTGCGGAATTTGATAACATCATCTTCTCCGATAACATTTAATTTAGCATTTCTCAATAAACCATGCTCGTCTAATTTATTTCTGATCAAACCGATCGCAAGTTTTCCAGCATAAATTGGCACATTAATCTCACGCAAAAGAAATGGAATACCTCCAATATGGTCTTCGTGTCCGTGAGTTATAAATAATCCTTTTATTTTATCTTGGTTTTGTACTAAGTAGGTATAGTCTGGAATAACATAATCGATACCTAGTAATTCATCTTCAGGAAACTTAATCCCTGCATCAATTAAAATTATTTCATCCTGAAATTGTACACCATAAGTGTTTTTACCAATTTCCCCTAATCCACCTAATGCAAAAACTGCTGTCTGGTCATTTTTAACAAACTTCATATACTAGGCGTTCTCCACTTCAAAATGATCAGAATGCTTTTCGTATTCTAGATGTGCCTCATCTAATGGTTGGATAAACTCTATATTTAGTTTGCGATCTATGAGTTTATTACGTACCTCACGTTCAGTTTCTGCCTCAATATAAAGGCTTTTAGTGCGTTCCCGTACAGGGATTTCGCTTGGATTTTCTTGATATAATACTTTAAATATCATTTCATCTCTCCTACCTTTTTTCTTTAATCTTTGTTTTAAGAATGAAGTATAAAAAAACGGAGGCTATCGCTATTAAATTTTAGCGATTAGCCAAGCATCTTTTAAAATACTCAAATAAGCCTAACAATAGGGTTGAAAATCACTTATTAAATAAATTGGATAATAAGCGAGTGTGTCAACCCGATTGTCTGCATTAATTGTTAAATTCCGCAGCATGGTTGATTCATTTAGTATTGATTACTTTAAGTTTTCGTATAACCGGGTAACCCGACATATGTTTAACGGGCGTTTTCACTTTTGTGCTGTGATTGGTTCCATCAGTGGTAGTCTTTTTCACAAGTAGTTGGTACACGTCCTCGGCCTAAAAAATCCTTCCAGCGTTTTTTCAGCTTTTCTTTTAGGCGTTTTAACATGATGGGTCGCATCTCCTTTCCTTATCATTAAGAAAAGCAAAGCAAAAATATTCTACCGATCCAATCCCTCTTATTTACAGTATAATACTGTTTGAGAAATAATGAAATAAAAATACTATATTTATCCTAAAAAAGTTTATATTTACTATAAATTATGCCTGAAGAACAATCCCTGTTAATCTGAAAATTTCCCTTATCAACATTTTTCACTTAGAATTAATTATTATACAAGGTAGTTTATGGTTAAAGTAACTTTAGGGAAAAGGAGAGAAAAGATAATGCATCAGAAAATAGTATTTTTCGATATTGACGGAACACTACTTGATGAGGAAAAAAAGATACCAATGTCTACGAAGAAAGCGATAAAGCAACTTAAAAATAATGGTGTTTATGTTGCGATTGCAACAGGAAGAGCGCCTTTTATGTTTGAGGATATTCGCAAGGAACTAGAAATTGAGTCTTTTGTCAGTTTTAATGGGCAATACGTTGTTTTTGAAGGGAAACCAATTTACGAAAATCCGCTTGGCGTACAAGAGTTAACACGATTATATCAACGATCACTAGCAAGTGATTTTCCTATGGTTTTTATGAGTAGTAATGAAATGCGTGCTTCTACAGGGGAAAGTTCATTTATAAAAGAAAGTTTTGGAAGCTTAAAATTCGATTATCCTGCAGTTGATGCTGATTATTATCGAAGTAATATGATTTATCAAGCATTATTGTTCTGTGGAAAGGGAGAAGAAGATTCTATTGTAAATGATCATCAAGAACTTCGCTTTATTCGCTGGCATGATTATTCGTGTGATGTTCTACCCCGTGGAGGTTCGAAGGCTATCGGTGTACAAAAATTAATCGATAAAAGTGGGATAGGTCTTAGTAATACGTTTGCTTTTGGTGATGGTTTAAATGATATAGAAATGTTAACAGAAGTAGGAACGGGAATTGCCATGGGAAATGGAGTTTCTGAATTAAAAACAGTGGCGGATTATGTAACAGATGATGTTGACAAAAATGGCATTGTGAAAGGGTTACAACAATTCGGTTTGTTATAAATGAAATAGGCTACGAGAACATGTTCTCGTAGCCTATTTCATTTAAACATTACTCAATCGCTTTTGCGTCTTCTGGAATGGCAAATGGGGTTGTTTGGTTAATGTGATCATAAAACATAATACCATCAAGATGATCGATTTCATGTTGAAAAACAATTGCTGCGTAATCGCGTAAACGTAATTTTAACGGATTGCCTTCTAAGTCTGTTGCTTTGATCGTGATTCGGGCATACCTTGGAACATAACCTTCCACTGATCGATCAACAGAAAGGCATCCCTCTCCACTTGTGAGGTATGCTTTTTCAACGGAATGACTCACAATCTTTGGATTTAGCAAACCGTATGAATACCATTTTCCTTTAAAGTCTTGAAAATGAACGGCAATCATGCGCTTAGAAATACCGAGTTGTGGTGCAGCTAAACCCACACCAGGTCGTAATTCATAGTCACAAGCAATTTTATCGTCTTGGCTATTTTTTAGAAAATCAAGCATATCTGCTAATAATTTGTTTTCTTGTTCAGTTGCAGGAAGGTCAACTTCTTTTGCTACTTCTCGTAATGATGGATGGCCTTCTCTTACAATATCCTTCATTGTTAGCATTATTTACACTCCTAGTCTATGCAATTTCATGATAATGGCGACCAAAATGAATAAAATCTATCCATATTGATTGATTTCATCTTCTTATTTTAACATAATTGGTTCTATTAGTTCATAAATTTGCTATAGGACATATTACCATCCATTATCTTTAGTTCGCATATGTTATACTTTATACAAAAAACGTTTATTGTGTTAGAAACCGATATGAATGAAGGAGGTCAGTCAACGTGCCATTTAAAAAAATAATGATGGTTGTATCTATATGTTTAATTGCGGGATTAGTTGCATGTAGTGGATCATCGACTAAAGAGAAGATATACGATCATTTAGAAGAAGCCGTAACATTAGAAGAAGCTTTTGAAAAACAGCAGGATACGATTGTTGACTTGGAAAAAAATGAACAGCAATTATATGGTAAAATTATTGATTTAGGAATGGATGATTTTGATAAAATAAAAGATCTGTCTCAACAAGCAATTGAAACAATTGAAAAACGATCTAAAAAAGTGGAATTAGAAAAAGAGAGCATCACTGCCTCTAAAGAAGAATTTATAAAAACAGAAGATTTAATCGATGAGCTTGAGGATAAAAAAACAAGAGATAAGGCGGAGAAAATGTATGATGTAATGATGAACCGATATCAAGCATACGATTCTTTGAATAAAGCTTACACAACATCATTAAAATTAGAAAAAGAATTATATACAATGTTGCAAAAGAAAGATATCGAACAAGAGACATTAACAGAACATATCACTAAAATTAATGATAGTTATCAAGAAGTGCTGGAGGCAAATAAAGATTTCAATACACACACAACAAAATATAATAAATTGAAACAAGAATTTTATAAAGTAGCCGATATAGAAGTTGAATATGAAGACGGAAAACCTGCTGATAAAAAGGATTCCAAATAACGCCATAAAAAAAGACTGAATTAATTCAGTCTTTTTTTATGGCGTTTTGTCATGTGTTTGGATAATCATACTAATACAGTTAGGCAGATAGGATATAACAGGTAAGCAAAGAAGAGTAATGACTACATCTATCTGGTTTAAAAAACTGCAATAAAAATACAGAAATAAAAACAAAGTGATTGACCAAATCCGTATGAATAAGCTAAACTCTAAATAGATCACCTATTGTATCAATAAATTTTCCTTTATGAATGTAACAGTTTTTGAGAATGGTTTAGAATAAGATTAATAAAAATCAAAACAGGGTACAAGAATAAAGGCAGAATGGTACAGATTTTTTCAAGTTTAGGGAAGGCTAGAAGTGAAAATATTAAAACGGATATAGAAAGGAAGAGGTGAACTATTTTGAAACACGTACTTAAAAGTGTTGAAAGTCAGTTCGAAATGTTCCAAATTCTTAATGAAGATGGGAAAGTTGTAAATAAAGATGCTATGCCTGATCTTTCGGATGATGATTTGAAAGAACTAATGCGTAGAATGGTTTATACCCGAATTTTGGATCAGCGTTCCATGGCATTGAATCGTCAAGGACGTTTAGGTTTTTATGCTCCAACAGCAGGACAGGAAGCTTCACAACTAGGAAGTCACTTTGCTTTGGAGAAAGAAGACTTTATATTACCAGGATATCGTGATGTTCCACAGCTTATTTGGCATGGACTTCCATTATATCAAGCATTCTTATTCTCTAAAGGACATTACCATGGTAACCAAATGCCAGAAGGAGTTAATGCTGTAAGTCCGCAAATTATTATCGGTGCACAATACACACAAGCTGCAGGTGTTGCACTTGGAATGAAAAAGCGTGGTAAAAAAGCAGTAGCAGTTACTTATACAGGTGATGGTGGTACTTCTCAAGGTGATTTCTATGAAGCATTGAACTTTGCTGGGGCATATGGAGCTCAAGGTGTTTTCATTGTGCAAAACAACCATTTCGCTATTTCAGTTCCAGTTGAAAAGCAGACAAATGCATCAACACTAGCACAGAAAGCAGTTGCTGCTGGGATAGAGGGCGTTCAAGTTGATGGAATGGATGTGCTCGCTGTTTATGCTGCAACAAAAGATGCACGTGAACGAGCTATTAATGGTGAGGGTCCAACATTAATTGAGACATTAACCTATCGTTACGGACCACATACAACTGCAGGTGACGACCCAACCCGCTATCGTACGGAAGAACTTGACAATGAGTGGGAAAAGAAAGACCCATTAGTTCGATTCCGCAAGTACTTAGAAGGTAAAAAGTTGTGGTCCGAAGAAGAAGAAAACAAAGTAATTGAAGAAGCCAAAGATGATATTAAACAAGCAATTAAAAAAGCTGACAGTTATCCAAAACAAAAAGTAACCGAACTTATTTCCAATATGTATGAGGAACTTCCAGTGAATCTTCAAGAACAAATGGAAGAATATAAAGAAAAGGAGTCGAAGTAAATCATGGCACAAATGACAATGATTCAAGCAATCACTGATGCAATGCGTTTAGAATTAAAAAATGATGACAATGTGCTTGTATTTGGTGAAGATGTCGGTAAAAACGGTGGCGTATTCCGTGCTACAGAAGGATTGCAGGATGAATTTGGCGAAGAACGGGTATTTGACACACCACTTGCTGAATCAGCAATTGGCGGACTTTCCATTGGTTTAGCTTTACAAGGATATCGTCCTGTGCCGGAAATTCAATTCTTCGGCTTCGTTTATGAAGCAATGGACTCTATTAATGGGCAAATGGCTCGTATGCGCTATCGTACGGGCGGTACACGCACAGCACCAATTACAATTCGTTCACCATTTGGTGGCGGTGTTCACACACCAGAATTGCACGCAGATTCACTTGAAGGATTAATTGCCCAACAACCAGGAATTAAAGTTGTTATTCCATCAACCCCACAGGATGCAAAAGGATTGTTAATTTCCGCTATTCGTGACAATGATCCGGTTGTATTTTTAGAGCATATGAAACTTTATCGCTCTTTCCGTGATGAAGTTCCTGAAGAAGAATATACAATTGAAATTGGCAAAGCCGATGTTAAACGGGAAGGAAAAGACGTAACATTGATTGCATATGGTGCAATGGTTCATTCGGCACTTAAAGCTGCAGAAGAATTGGAAAAAGACAATATTGATGCAGAAGTTATCGACTTGCGTACAGTATCACCGGTTGATATGGACACTATAATCGAATCAGTGAAGAAAACGAATCGTGTTGTATTCGTTCAAGAAGCTCAACGACAAGCAGGTGTTGCATCAAATGTGATTTCTGAAATTCAAGAACGTGCGATCTTACATCTAGAAGCACCAATTTTACGTGTCACTGCACCAGACACTGTCTATGCGTTTACACAAGCAGAGGAAGTATGGCTGCCTGATCATAAAGATATCGTAGAGAAAGCTCAGCAAGTAATCAACTTTTAATTTTTAGATTGGAGGTAGTAAGGCATGGCATATGAATTTAAATTACCAGACATTGGTGAAGGAATTCATGAAGGTGAAATCGCAAAATGGTTTTTTAAAGCAGGTGATGAAGTAAAAGAAGATGACGTTTTATGTGAAGTACAAAATGATAAAGCTGTCGTTGAAATTCCGTCACCAGTAGATGGTACTGTAAAAGAAGTTAATGTAGATGAGGGATCCGTTGCAGTTGTAGGTGATACAATCATCACCATCGATGCAGAAGGATACGAAGATGATGAAAGTGGCTCAGAAGAAACGGATAATAAAGAAGAGCCAGCAAAGGAAAAAGAAGAACCTAAAAAAGAAGTTAAGCAAGAGACGAAACAAACTCAAGCAGGTGACGATTCACAAGATGATAGTAAGCGAGTTATCGCAATGCCATCTGTACGTAAATATGCACGTGAGAACGATGTGAACATTCAAAAGGTAACAGGATCAGGTAAAAATGGTCGTGTTCTTAAAGAAGACATTGATAGCTTCTTAAATGGTGATCAACCATCTGCACAGGGTACTACTGAAAAAGCAGACAAAACAGAGACACAAAGTCAGAAAGAACAAACTGCACCAAAAGGCGAATATCCAGAAACACGCGAAAAAATGAGCGGAATTCGCAAGTCGATTGCTAAGGCTATGGTTAATTCGAAAACAAAAGCACCACATGTTACATTAATGGACGATATAGATGTCACAGAACTTGTAGCACATCGTAAGAAATTTAAAGCAGTCGCAGCTGAACAAGATATTAAATTAACGTACTTGCCATATGTTGCTAAAGCATTTGTGTCGGCATTGAAAAAATATCCAATCATCAATGCTGCTGTTAATGATGATACTGACGAAATCATTTACAAGCATTATTATAATGTAGGTATTGCTGCAGATACGGATAAAGGTCTGCTTGTTCCAGTTGTAAAAGACGCTGATCGTAAATCCATTTTTACAATTTCACAAGAGATTAATGAATTGGCAGATAAAGCAAGAAGTGGTAAACTAACACCGGACGAAATGAAAGGTGCATCAAGTACAATTACAAATATTGGTTCTGCAGGTGGTCAGTGGTTTACACCAGTACTAAACTATCCTGAAGCAGCGATTTTAGGAATTGGTCGTATCGCTGAAAAGCCAGTAGTACGTGATGGAGAAGTCGTAGTTGCTCCAGTACTTGCATTATCATTAAGCTTTGATCATCGCATTGTTGACGGTGCGACTGCACAGTTGGCACTAAATCAAATTAAGCGATTATTGAACGATCCACAATTAATCATGATGGAGGCGTAAACTATGGTAGTAGGAGATTTTCCAGTTGAAGTTGATACGTTAGTCGTTGGAGCCGGACCTGGTGGCTATGTTGCTGCCATCCGTGCTGCACAACTAGGACAAAAAGTAACCATTGCTGAGAAGGCTACATTGGGTGGAGTTTGCTTAAATGTTGGTTGTATCCCATCTAAAGCAATGATTCAAGCAGGTCATTTAACAGAAAAGGCACATGGAAATGAAGAACTTGGGATTACATCAGAAAATGTTTCGGTTGACTTTTCTAAAGTGCAAGAATGGAAAGGAAAAGTTGTCAATAAATTAACTTCTGGTGTTGAGGGGTTATTAAAAGGAAACAAAGTAGACATTGTGAATGGTGAAGTATACTTTGTTGATCAAAACACAGCAAAAATTATGGATGAAAAGAACTCGCAAACATATAAGTTCAATAATTGTATTATTGCGACCGGTTCTTCACCAATTGAAATTCCAAGCTTTAAATTCTCAGACCGTGTTCTTGATTCGACAGGTGCATTGAATTTAAAAGAAATTCCGAAGAAAATGGTTGTTATCGGTGGAGGATATATTGGAACAGAGTTAGGATCTGCTTATGCCAACTTTGGAACAGACATTACAATTTTAGAAGGTGCAAAAGACATCCTTGGTACATTTGAAAAACAAATGACACAAGTTGTTAAAAAACGTCTTAAGAAGAAAAATGCTACCATCATCACTGAGGCAATGGCAAAAGGTGTTGAAGAAACAAAAGACGGCGTAAAAGTAACATATGAAGCTAAAGGTAAAGAAGAAACAATTGAAGCAGATTATGTATTGGTAACGGTTGGTCGTCGTCCAAACACGCAAGAACTCGGCTTAGAGCAAGTTGGTATAGAAGTAGATGATAAAGGCCTAATAAAAATTGATAAACAATGTCGCACAAACGTACCTAACATTTACGCAATTGGCGATATTGTTCCTGGCTTACCACTTGCACATAAAGCTTCTTATGAAGGGAAAGTTGCTGCAGAAGCAATCAGTGGGGAAAAAGCAGAAATCGATTATATTGGTATGCCTGCTGTTGTATTCTCTGATCCTGAACTGGCATCTGTCGGTTATACAGAAAAAGAGGCAAAAGAAGCAGGGTACAAAGCAAAAGCTTCAAAATTCCCATTTGCAGCTAATGGACGCGCGTTGTCATTAAATGATAGTGATGGATTCTTAAAACTTATTACAAGAGAAGAAGATGGACTTGTAATTGGGGCACAAATTGCTGGACCGAATGCTAGCGATATGATTGCCGAGGTTGGCTTAGCAATCGAAGCGGGCATGACAGCAGAAGATATCGCTCTTACTGTACATGCACATCCAAGCTTAGGTGAAATCACGATGGAGGCAGCAGAAAAAGCATTAGGAACGCCAATCCATACAATGTAAGATTACATGAGAAAAGAAAAGGAGAGCTGTATGAACAGCTCTCCTTTTGTATTTTTTGAAACCGAATATGCATATGTTTTAACAAGTTTAATTAGCTATTTATTAATAATAAATAGACATTAAATAAGCCATACCATAACAGTGGTATGGCTTAAGATTTATTGTTTCTTTCGTTTTAAATCATATTGTCTCGCTTCTTCTTTAAATGACTTGATTAGTGAAAAGACGACAAAGATCATAATTATCGCAAATGGAAAGGCGACAATAATAGATGCGGTCTGCAACGCATTTAGACCACCCTGCCATAGTAAAATAGCAGCTGCACTTGATTGAATAAGACCCCAAATAAATTTAACTTTATTTGGCGGATATAAACTACCACCAGTTGTTTGCATACCTAAAACAAAAGTTGCTGAATCGGCAGAAGTAATGAAGAAAGTACTAATCAATAAGATAGCAATTATCGACATCACGGTTCCAAATGGAAAGTGTTCTAATACTGCAAATAATGCTGTTTCCTCGCCAAGATCATTTACATAATGGATGATATCGACGCCTTGGAAGAACTCTAAATTGATAGCGGATCCGCCGAAAACGGAAAACCATAATGCTCCAAAAATAGTTGGTACAAGTAAAACCCCTAAGACAAATTCCCGTATTGTTCTGCCTCTGGAGACACGGGCAATAAATGTACCAACGAAAGGTGCCCAAGCAATCCACCAAGCCCAATAAAATATTGTCCAATCTTTAATCCAGGTATTATCTTGTTGAAATGGCGTCATCCGAAAACTCATGCCAGGCAAATTTTGAATGTAACTGCCAAACGTTGTTGTAAAGAAGTTCATAATAAAGTTCGTTGGTCCTGCAAAAAGCAAAAATAACATTAGCGCAATAGCAAGAACTATGTTTGCGTTACTTAAGTACTTAATCCCTTTGTTCAATCCGGTCATAGCTGAAATTAAGTAAAGAACAGTAACAATTAGGATAATAACGAATTGCATTGTAACTGTTTGGTCAAAACCAAATACAAAGGCAAGTCCACCACTAATTTGGATTGCACCGAACCCAAGAGACGTTGCAACGCCAAAAACAGTAGCAAATACAACGATAAAATCAATTACTGTTCCTAGAGGTCCTTTTACTCTATCACCAAAAATAGGCTGTAAAATAGCACTTACAACGCCAGGTGCTTGCTTGCGAAATTTAAAATAGGCTAAGGCCAAAGCAATTGTTGCATATACTGCCCAAGGATGTAATCCCCAGTGAAAGAAACTGTATTGCATGGCGGTTTTTGCTGTATCATTTGTTCCTGGTTCACCAAATGGTGGTTCATGAAAGTGAGATAATGGTTCAGCAGCTCCCCAGAATACCAAACCGATCCCCATACCTGCACTGAAAAGCATGGCAAACCATGTTATATAAGAATATTCCGGCTTGTCTCCTGGTTTCCCAAGTTTAATGTTTCCATACTTTGAAAAAATGAGATAGATGGCAAATATTACAAACCCTGTGGTACTTAATAAATAAAACCAGCCAAATTTATCGACCAAAAAAGTTTGAATGATCGTTGTTACATTATCGAGGTTACCATGTGGTAATACATCTTTTGGAATGATTCCCCATATGATAAAAAGTATCGCAACTACAGCTGATATCCAAAAAACACGTGTAACTTTGTTCATTATCACAATTCCTTTCTATTTTGTTGTCTTTGGTAAAAATTTGCACATCTATGTATTAAAACATATTCTTGTCCATGTCTCAACTAATGTGATGTTAGTTCTTACTATTTACTAAAGAGCAAGATATAATTCTGGAATTTGGCAGAGGACCTAAAATTATATACCCATTATCGATCCAATACAAACGTAAATAATTCTTGACGACTATATACATCACCTTTACTGCTTCGTTACAATGGAAATATCGATTTTTAACAACGAAGGGAATGGAACAACAAATGAAACAAAGGGCTTGGTTTTCTTTGTTAATGGTGGGTATATTGCTGACAGCTTGTAGTATTCATTCCGACAAAGAAATAGATGATAACGATGAAAAACAAGACCAAACGGAAGTCAAAAATGATCAGCAGGAAAATCAGAAACAAAAAGATAATAATACAAGGGATCAAGAGGTTAGTAACCAAAAGAGCAATAAAGAAGACAAGATAGAACCAAGGTATAAAGTTGCTGATAATTGGTCCATTGTACCTATAGATGAAGCAAATGAAAAAGTGGTGTTGTTAACATTTGATGATGCACCAGATGAACATGCATTGGAAATGGCCAAGACATTAAAAAAATTAGATGCTAATGCGATCTTCTTTGTTAATGGACATTTTCTTGAAACGCCTAAAAAGAAAGAAATGTTAAAACAAATTGATGATATGGGGTTTTTAATCGGCAACCATACATATAGTCATGCGTATTTACCCGATTTGTCGAAAAAAGAACAAAAAAAGGAAATTGTTCGTGTGAATGATATGGTAAAAGAAATTATTGGAGAGCGTCCAAAGTTCTTTCGAGCACCAAATGGGGCAAATACGGATTATACGAAAAAAATTGCTAAAGAGGAAGAGATGATCCTCATGAATTGGTCTTATGGGTATGATTGGAACGAAGAATATATGTCCAAAGAGGCGATCACGGATATCATGCTCCATACGGAATTATTAACAAGTGGTGCTAATTTATTGATGCATGATAGGGAATGGACCGCTGCTGCGTTAAAGGATATCGTGAATGGCTTACGTGAAAAAGGGTATGAAATGGTTGATCCAAAGTTAATTGAAACTAGATAAACAAAAGCAATTTTAGGCAAAAGACAGCTAGTTATTTTGTGATAACTAGCTGTCTTTTATATGTAATTTTAATTATGTTATACTAAATGAGTGTTGTAATTCCGATTGTGACATACTATAATATTAATATGATATTATAATTAACGAAAAAGGAGTTGGACCAGATGGGCACGATCGTATGTCAAGACTGTCAGCAGGTTATTGAACATTTTGATGATGAAAAAGTATCAACCCTTTATGGAACATGTCCTAATTGTAAGAACTAAAACATAAAGTGTTTTTATTGACTCAGATCACCAAATTGATATTTGATTATCACATTTTAAAAACGAGGCTTTCCCTTAGGTAATTAATATAGACCAAAGTGAAAGCCTCTTATTTTATGCTAATTTGGCTTTTCCATTAGCCAGAAACAAACTTGTAATGATAGGATATAGGTTGGAGGCGTATACATAATTGGGGGGAGGATTTATTTATGAACTGGAATACACGTGTGACTGAATTATTGAATATTAAGTATCCGATTGTTCAGGGTGGTTTGGCATATCTTGCATATGCAGATTTGGCTGCAGCCGTTTCAAATGCTGGTGGTTTAGGTCAGATCACGGCAATGAGTTTAGGAAGCCCCGAGGAATTAAGGAAGGAAATACAACGTGTAAAACTATTAACAGATAAAGCTTTTGGGGTGAATTTTGCTATTGGACAACATGGACGTCCATTTGCGGATATGGTTCAAGTGGCAATTGATGAGGAAGTACCGGTAATATCGGTGACAGGTGGGAATCCCAAAGGCGTGTTGGACATGGTGAAGGATTATCCGATTAAAAAACTAGTGCTTGTCGCTGCAAGAAGACAAGCTGAAAAAGCGGAGGAATTAGGTGCCGATGCTGTTATGGTGGTTGGTCAAGAAGGTGGAGGCCATCTTGGACGCGGGGATGTAGGGACTCTAGTACTTACCCCGCAAGTAGTTGATCACATCGCCATTCCTGTTATTGCTTCAGGTGGAATTGGTGATGGACGTGGTTTGATGGCAGCACTTTCGCTTGGTGCGGAAGGAATTGAAATGGGGACAAGATTCATCGCAACGAAAGAATGTGTAGATGCGCATCCTAGCTATAAACAGGCATTACTTAATGCTGACGAGAACGCTACAACTGTTATCAAACGTTCATTAGGTACCCCTGCTCGTGCATTAAAAAATGGATGGACCGAACGTATACTTGAGTTGGAATCTACCCAACCTACATACGAAGCAATGAAAGATTTGATTAGTGGAAAAGCAAATAAACGGTATATTTCCGATGGATATGCATCAGAAGGTTTCGGTTGGGCTGGGCAGGTAGCAGCTCGAATTAAAACAATCCCAACAGTACAGGAATTATTTACTACGATGATTATGGAAGCCGAAGAAATTCGCAACAAATGGTTAAACTAAAAGGGGGCAAGTTACATTGAATTATCATTACCCGATTGATGAAATGTGGTCGAAAGCAGAAATTGTTGACGTGGTTAATTTTTTTAACATGGTCGAAAAGGCCTATGAAAAAAATGTGAAAAGTGATAATGTAATGCTTGCATATAAGCGATTCAAGCAGATAGTACCAGCTAAAAGCGAAGAGAAAACTAT
The DNA here is from genome assembly GCF_054048505.1 of Virgibacillus sp. FSP13. Taxonomy (NCBI): domain Bacteria; kingdom Bacillati; phylum Bacillota; class Bacilli; order Caryophanales; family Bacillaceae; genus Virgibacillus; species Virgibacillus sp. FSP13. Next base: position 107,275 of record NZ_JBSVKG010000004.1, read on the forward strand.
TTTTTCTGAGTTTCAGAAAGCATCGGGCTATTCCAGTTATCATGTTGTCAAGAAAGCAAAAGAAACAGACGGATTCATAACAATGAAAAAAGGTAGCTCCAAATAGGATACGGGGTCCTCCTTTGAGACGCAAAATAGACCTTTAATCTTTCATAACTATATATTACACAGCCTTTTAGAAAATCTGACATATGCACTCTACCAAGGTTTCAGCCACTTAAACAATATAAATCGCAATTCGCACATCAAATAACAGATTGAGAACAAAAATTTTCAATCTGTTATTTTGTGTGCTAAACGGTGTGTCATTTTACAGATAAAAATAAGATCTATTTTCGTAATGTTTGTTCCTTTTTCAATTTTGTAGTTGCGACATAACCTTTACGTGACTTCCTCCCAACCCTTTACAAGATGAGTGGTTCCAAGTATTACTAATATATAGATTAAATTACAATAAAAATAGCAGAAGTGAATTTTATTGTGAATTCTTCTGCTATTTCTATGCGATCATTTGGTTTTCTCCTATTTGCATTTCAAAAAAGAACGTTTTACTAATAGGAAAGCTGCGTATTCTTTTTATAGTAATGCACGCTGGTAGAAAGGTAATAAGATATCATACGTATTTTTCGCGATATTTACCAATTCTTCTCCGTTCGTAATACGTTTGTCGTTTGCTGCGATATGCCTGCCAATTAAAAACTCTGCTTTTTTAACATCTCGGAAACGTTCTAATGCTGCTTCCAGGTTGATGTCTACGAGTTTAGTGGATTTCTTTTTCGTATGGTCAAGTGAAATTACAAAATCATCGGGAACATCGCTTTCAATAATGTCAATGTTGTTCAGCAGATTTTTCGCGATTTCCTGCTTGTTTGGTAACTCATAGATAAAAGCTAGCCAAATGAAAATGTGATCGTCAAATAAGCCGAACTGAAAATGTGGATGTTTTTTATATCCTCTTTTGTTATTAGCAATAGCCAGCCAAGTATCTTTTGGAGGATTGACAGTCCTTCTTGCATGTTTCGCTATATGTAAAAACATTTCATTACCAAGTTGTGTCTGTAAATGGTCAGTTAATTCATTGCCAATTTCTTGAAACTTCGGTTGTATACGGTTCTGAATTGCTTCCATCCGTTCAGTTAATCCGTCAATTGAAAACGTTGCAAAGTCCTGCGCAGTAAAGCCATCTAAACTCATTGTGAATCATCCCTTCTCTCTAAAAAATGCCTGTATCCTTTATTACAGATTATAATAATTATTAAGTATATCTGAAACCAAGTCAAGTTCTTCGGTTTAAAAACAAGCGAAATTGGGAATTGATAAAATAAGTAAATCTAAAAAAATGTTGAACGATATCATAATTTTTCTCATATATATAAAATAAGCCATCTGAAAGGATGTAAGTGACATGAAATATGTACTCGAGACAATTAGACGAAAAGAAGCACAAGAGAAACTACCTGTCATTCGCATGGAAATTGATTACGAGCTTGTCACACTTCATGACGCATTAAAAGCAAACGATACGGTTCAAATTATAAAAACAAAAGAACGTTTGGAACAATTACGAAAACAACTACTAGAGATTGAAAATGATTAATCATCATACTTGACTCCTATACATACATAGGGGTCATTTTTTGTCGTATACCAAGCAATTCGAAACCAATGACTTGTTTGCTACAATTTGGTAGTATAGTAATAATAATGCGAGCAATGGAGGTCTGCATATGGATTTGGAAATTCGCGAAGAGCTGTTCAAACAGGCTAAAGCATGGGTACTACAAGCAGGTGCAACAATTAGGGGGAAAATGAATGACCCATTAATCGTTGATACTAAATCAAACCCTAATGATCTTGTCACACATATGGATAAGGAAACAGAGCGATTTTTTGCTGCGAATATCAAACATTCATATCCTGATCATTTATTGCTAAGTGAAGAAGGATATGGTGATGATTTAAAATCGTTGGATGGGACAGTATGGATAGTCGATCCGATTGATGGAACAATGAATTTTGTTCATCAAAAAAGTAATTTCGCAATATCAGTAGGAATTTATCATCAAGGGATTGGGGAAATCGGCCTTATTTATAATGTCATGGATGATATTTTGTATCATGCTGTGCGTGGTAAGGGAGCCTATAAAAACGATGTTCCACTACCACACCTAAGAGATGATGTGAACCTTGAGAAGGCGATTCTTAGTATGAATCACTTTTGGCTTTGTGAGAATCGATTAGTAGATGAGACACAGATGCAACAGCTAGTAAAAAAGGTAAGAGGTACAAGAACTTATGGGTCTGCTGCGCTAGAGTTTGCTTATGTTGCAGAGGGTAAGCTGGATGGTTACTTAACGATGAGCTTAGCACCATGGGATGTAGCAGCAGGTATTGTGATCGTTAATGAGGTTGGTGGGTTGACAACAACAATTTCCGGGGAGCCTGTCGATATGTTACATAAGAATTCTATTTTAACATGTAATCCGGTTATACAATCCGAGATAATTAAAGACTATATAGAAAAAGGAAAGAAGTGAATCGCACTTAATGCGAGCCACTTCTTTTTCGTTTGATCGATAAGCCAAATCCCATAAATGCAAACCCCATAATCAAAAACAAAAAAATAAGCCATATGTTACGATAAGAAATAGCTACACCGATACCTACAAACATGGCAATGACGAGCATAGCCAATAATAACATCGGAATATTGATCTTTTTCATTTCTTCACCCCACGTTTGATTACATGGAACAGTATATATCATTGGAGTAAGTTTTTCAAAACAAGTTATTTGTTAAACTTCTTTCACATTTACTACTAGCATGTGCAGACAAGATTTAGTATGATGGAAAAAGAGCTTTTATGATGGGGGATACATGCATGAATAGTAATTTTAGTTTAATTTTTGATTATATTGAGGAAAATTACGGTATTGATCATTTATTTACGATTTTATATGTTCTTAATCTAATTTTTGGGGCGATTGCATTTAAACTAGGTTTTGCCCGGAAATTGCCTATACTCAAGTCTTTATTTGTTTATATTATGCTTGCAATTGGGACCTTTATTATAACGATTTTTAGTATTTTTAAAATGCCTATGACCGAAAGCTTAATTATAATTTCTGCTGTTTTAGGTGTCTATCGATTCCGTTTACACCAGCAACGTAAAGCCAAAATGAATAATGGCCAAAGTAAAACTCCCTAATCCAATGGATAAGGGAGTTTTACTTAAATAAGATCGTTTTTTTGTTTCTTTTCCCTATATAAACGGAATTTGCCTGATAGATGTCGTGCTCTTGTTCTTTCGTCTATCCGTTGATAACAAGGTTTGCATAAGTACATATTTAGCCGACGGTTTCGCAATCGTTTTGCCTGTAACGAGTGATCGTCTATCGCCTCTATCGTATCACATATGACACATTTGACTTGCATAATTTCACCTCAAATTAGGCTGTTTGTTTAACTATACCACAGGATCGTTATGCATAAAAGAAGTTGTTCAAAAAGTCCGGTAAAAATGACACATCGAATTTCTTCGTTAGCAAGACTCACCGTTCCTCACGGGCTAAGGAACTTTTGCTAAAACCGCCCACGTCCTGTGGGCAACGCAGAAGTCACCACATCCTATGGAAGCCCGTTCCGGTACTCAAAGCTACGCTGCCTCGAACTTCTCGGTCCTTTTTATCCTCCATTTTGAACACGCATTAAAAGAAGTATATTATTTGATGTTTGACAGAAAAATAGGAAGGGAATAAATAATTAAAGCATAAATAGAAAGGACGATTTGATGAAGAAAAGGTATGTTATTTCAGCATTAGGCGTTGCTGGGGTAGGTACAGCAGGGTTATTTTTAAAGGATAGAGCCAATAGGGATAAAGCCATAAGAAAGGTCAAATCTTTAGCAGGTAAATTTAAAACGAATGATGAAACGTCCGCACTAGATGATGCAGGAATACCAGATCAAACCGGTAACAAAGACTTGGCGCAGTTCGAGAATGCTAAAATGGTCTCAGAAGGATCGCAATTCGGTGTTAATTATTATAATGAAGTTAAAGCAGAAGAGGAAGCGTAATAAAGGGTCAGACCCCATTAATGAGGGGTTCAGACCCTTTTGTTTGTGATAATGTTTTCCGCTCATTCGTTATTTTTGTGGTTAGACTGATCCTCTTGAATATCGTCTAGTTTTTTCTCATCTTCTTTAGGAATTACTTCTTTATTTTGATCAGGTTCTACAGGTTGATCTTCATTTATAGGGAAATCTGGCATGTATCTACCGACAATTGCAGATAATTCATCAACAATTCCTTGTGCAGGGTGGCCTTGACTTATTTTGTCACTCATTCCACGTATACGTTCTGTCATATCGGCATCTGCGACAACGACAGCAGTTTTGCCATATGGATCGTGTCTTAGCGCTTCTAAAACAGAATATTTAATGGTGCCAACACGGGAACGATCTAAATCTTTATCAACATCAATCCCAACTACGGCATATGGTCCGGCAACGACTGCCGCTGAATCCTTAACATTCGGAACATCACTAGCAATGTTTGCTAAATGGTTTGCCATCTGTTCATTGCTTATATTTTTCTTTTTGGTTGGGTGGGAATCTTCAACTTGAATGAACTGATTTCCGCTTTCTTCATCTGGCAGTGAAGTATCTTTTTCTTGTTGCTGGCATCCAACCAACACAATAATACCAGTAAAAACTAGTGGTAATAAGCGTGGAAACATTTGCACTCCTCCTTAAAATGAGTAGTTATTGATATATTTTTCGCTGGAGAAGCCAAATTATACAAAAAAGCTGATTACCTAAAACTGGGCAATCAGCTTGAAGAGGCTGTTCAAAAAGTCACCAAATAATAAGCGGCGAATCTCTTCGTTGGCTTGTTTCTCCGCTCCTTGGAAAAGAAAATCACTTTTCCTGCGTGCGAAGTGAATTTCGAGGAAGGTTTCCTTTGTGCTCGAAACTACGCCACCTCGACCTTCTTGCTTCTAATTTGGCAACTTTTTGAACACGCACCTTAAAAAGTTATTTTATAATAATTTTTTGAACCCCTTTAATTGGGTTTTCTTGATTTGAACCATCTTGATAAAAGAAGTGAACTGGACCATCATCTTTTACTATTTTGCCATCAACTGCAAATAATAATAAACCATTTCTAAGCTCATTCAGGGAAATATTGATTTCACCATTACTGGTTGCTAATATTGCACTTTCAGCATTGTCGTTTATTTCTGCGTTATCAATAAAGTCAATAATTGGCATCACATATGAATTCTTTAGTATTTTTTCTCCTTCAAAGCGGGAAATGCTTTTGTTAACTGGTGGATTGAATACCGCTCTATCCCATCGTTTAGATGCTTTTTCAAGTTCATCATCTTCAACTTTATTATCGGTATTTTGCAGAAATGCTTCCTCAAATAGAATTTTACGATCGTCAAAAATCCATACTGTTGGATCAAGTGTAATTGGATAGGCAACTTTCCCTGTTATTGGTACGATCATCGTTTTTACCACCTCTCATAATATATCCTTTACAAGAATAGCAGACATGGGTGAAAATTTCATCTTAAAGAATTATACTATTTCATTTGCAATTTATAGCCTGTAACGATAATATAGTAGAGAAGAAAGTCTTTTACTTGGAGGGGATATATTTGTTACCTGAGGTGACCGCAAATCATCGTGAAAAAGCCTATGCCCTTCTTAAGGCTGATGCTGATAAAATTTTAAAACTTATTGAAGTCCAAATTGAAAATTTAATGACACCGCAATGCCCATTGTATGAAGAGGTTTTAGATACACAAATGTTTGGTCTTTCAAGGGAAATAGATTTTGCTGTGCGTTTAAATTTAATCGGCGAGAATGAAGGTAAAGCACTTCTCGAAAATCTCGAAAGACAGCTGAATATTCTGCATGAAGCAGCACAGAAATCTGTGTAACTTTTTGTATAACATTTTTGGCGTTATGTACCCCGTATTATAGTAAAAACTTTGCCGACAAATTCATGGCAAGGTTTTTTTATTATAAATTTGTGTTCAAAAAGTCGGCAAATTAGAAACAAGAAGGTTGAACCGCGTAGATTTAGGACCTGCGTGTGGGGAAGCAACATGATAAGCACGCTTGGCTTTTCTTAACAAATTATCATTTAGTGACTATTTTGAACATCCTTTTTAGTGCAATTCAATATTGTTAAATAAATTCGTTGGTAAGATAGAAAAAGAAATCTGTAAATTACGCTAATTTCAAATTATGTGTTATACTATTTAAAATTTCTTTTTTGTCTTTACCGTTAATACATATGTTGGGGAGAAGTAAGATGATAAAGAGATTAAAGAATAATGATTTCACTTTAATGATTACTCCAGTATTGTTAGCCGCTTTTGGTCTAGTTATGATTTACAGTGCTAGCATGGTTACAGCTGTTTATGAAGGGCATGAAGCCAACTATTATTTAGTTAAACAGTTACAATGGTTTGTTATTGGTTCTATTGGTTTTACGCTGTTTAGTATATTTCCTTATAAATATTATCAAAAACTGACAAAAATGATGATGATAATTATCATTTTACTATTAGTTGGTGTACTGTTGTTTGGAACGGAAATTAATTATGCACAATCATGGTTTGACTTGGGTTTTGTCAGTGTACAGCCCGCAGAGTTTGCTAAATTGGGTCTAATTATTTATTTGGCATCGGTATATTCGAAAAAACAAGCTTACATTAACGAGTTTAACAAAGGCGTATTACCACCATTGATTTTAACTGGTTTAGTACTTGGTCTTATTGTATTACAGCCTGATATTGGAACAGCGGCAATTATCTTTTTGATTGCTAGTTCAGTCATCTTTAGTTCGGGGATTAAATTTAGGCATTTGTTTATTCTTATAGCTGCAGGTCTTTTGGTTGTAGCTATTGCTATCCCGAACATGGTAACAGATGAAAGGATTTCGCGATTCACCGGAGCATATCAACCTTTTGAACACCCTGAAGACGATGGTTACCATCTCATTCAGTCTTATCTAGCCATTGGAGTTGGTGGATTAACAGGTGAAGGACTAGGTCATAGTGTGCAAAAGCTTGGTTATTTACAGGAAGCACATACCGATTTTATTATGGCAGTCATTGCGGAAGAGTTAGGCTTTGTAGGTGTCGTAATTGTAATTGGATTACTGGCTATCATTGTTTTACGGGGCATCTTTATTGCCAGAAAGTGTGATGATAGTTTTGGAGCGCTTTTAGCTATTGGCGTTTCGTCTATGATCGCTATTCAGGCATTTGTTAATTTGGGTGCAATAAGTGGAATGTTGCCTATAACTGGTGTTCCATTACCCTTTGTGAGTTATGGTGGTTCTTCCTTATTGGTGATGATGATCTCAATGGGAATTTTAAATAACATTGCAAGAAATGTTAGAGAGAAGGAACAACAGCCAGTTCCAGTCAATCGTAAAGATATACCACAAAATCAGACAAATAACGGAGGAGGAAGATCATGGCTGATGTAAAGAAGATAAATAAAGTTTTAGTTGCAAATCGTGGGGAAATAGCAATCCGAGTTTTTCGTGCTTGTACAGAATTAAATATCCGGACTGTTGCGATTTATTCGCAAGAGGATACAGGTTCTTATCATAGGTATAAAGCTGATGAAGCGTATTTAGTTGGGGAAGGCAAGAAGCCAATTGATGCCTATTTGGACATTGAAGGAATTATTAAGATAGCTAAAGATGTCGGTGTTGAAGCAATTCACCCCGGCTATGGTTTTTTGTCGGAAAATATTCAATTTGCAAAACGCTGTGAGGAAGAAGGAATTATATTTATTGGACCGACAAGTGAACATTTAAGTATGTTCGGTGACAAGGTAAAAGCAAGAACACAAGCAGTAAATGCCGGATTACCTGTTATACCCGGTAGCAATGGACCGGTAGCATCTATTGAAGAAATAGAAACATTTGGAAAACAGCATGGATATCCAATTATTATAAAAGCCTCTCTTGGCGGAGGTGGTCGTGGAATGCGGATTGTGCGTAACCAGAATGGATTATCCGAAGCTTATAATCGAGCAAGATCTGAGGCACGTGCTGCATTCGGCAGTGATGAAGTTTATGTTGAAAAGTTAATTGAAAATCCAAAGCATATCGAAGTGCAAATAATTGGTGATCATAACGGTAATATTGTTCATTTATATGAACGTGATTGTTCTGTCCAACGTAGACACCAAAAAGTTGTGGAGATTGCCCCAAGCGTTTCCCTTAGCGAGGGACTTCGATTAAAAATATGTGATGCAGCGGTTAATTTAATGAAGAATGTAAACTATTTAAACGCTGGAACAGTTGAGTTTTTAGTGACGGATGACGATTTTTACTTTATTGAAGTTAATCCACGTGTTCAAGTGGAACACACGATAACGGAACTTATTACGGGAATTGATATAGTTCAGTCACAAATTAAAGTGGCGGAGGGACAAGCAATTCATGATAAATCGATTGGTATACCATTACAAGAAAATATCTCAATAAATGGCTATGCAATTCAATCAAGGGTAACAACAGAAGATCCACTAAATAACTTTATGCCGGATACAGGTAAAATTATGGCCTATCGTACTGGTGGCGGATTTGGTGTTCGTCTTGATGCAGGGAATGGATTTCAAGGTGCTGTTATTTCACCGCATTATGACTCGTTGCTCGTAAAAGTATCCACATGGGCTTTAACGTTTGAGCAAGCTGCGCACAAAATGGTCCGAAATTTAAAAGAGTTTCGAATTCGCGGGATAAAGACAAACATTCCATTTTTGGAAAATGTGATACTTCATGGGAAGTTTTTATCAGGTGAATATAGCACAACTTTTATTGATCAAACACCAGAGCTTTTTGTTTTTCCAAAACGGAAAGACCGTGGTACAAAAATGCTTACATACATTGGAAAAACGACGGTTAACGGTTTTGAAGGAATGACAAAAAAGAAAAAGCCATTATTTTCGAAACCATCAATCCCAAAAATAAATCGAAGTCAAGAGATACTAGCGGGGACAAAGCAAATATTAGATGAACGTGGACCTGAAGGCCTTGCTAACTGGCTGAAAAAACAAAATGAGGTATTATATACGGATACTACATTCCGTGATGCCCATCAATCATTATTAGCAACACGCGTACGGACGAAAGATTTGTTGCAAATTGCTGAACCGACAGCACGTATGCTTCCGGAATTATTTTCTGTGGAAATGTGGGGTGGGGCAACATTTGATGTCGCGTATCGTTTCTTAAAAGAAAATCCTTGGCAACGATTGTTAAATCTTAGGGATAAAATCCCGAATGTTCTGTTCCAAATGCTTTTGCGTGCAAGTAATGCGGTTGGTTATAAAAACTATCCAGACAATGTGATTCAAGAATTCGTTGAAAAGAGTGCAACTGCAGGGATCGATGTATTCCGGATATTTGATAGTTTGAATTGGCTTGATGGAATGAGACCGGCAATTCAAGCTGTTCGGGACAATGATAAAATTGCCGAAGCATCGATGTGTTATACTGGTGATATTTTAGATGTAAACCGCAGCAAATACAATTTAACCTATTATAAAAACCTGGCAAAAGAGCTAGAAGATTCAGGTGCTCATATTTTAGGCATAAAGGACATGGCAGGATTGTTAAAACCGGAAGCCGCATATCAACTTATATCAACATTAAAAGAGACAATTGATTTGCCAATTCATTTGCATACACATGATACTAGCGGTAATGGGATCCATATGTATGCACGTGCGGTTGAAGCAGGCGTTGATGCTGTCGATGTTGCTTGTGGATCGATGGCTGGGCTAACATCACAACCAAGTGCTCAGACATTGTACCATGCACTTGAAGGAACAGAGCGTCAACCAAAAATCAATGTTGGTTCATATGAAAAATTATCACAATACTGGGAGGACGTTCGTGGATATTATCAAGATTTTGAAAGTGGTATGAAGTCACCGCATACAGAGGTATATTTCCATGAAATGCCAGGAGGACAATATAGTAATTTAAAACAACAAGCAAAAGCTGTTGGACTTGAAAATAGATGGAATGAAGTAAAAACGATGTTCCGCCAGGTTAATGAAATGTTTGGTGATTTAGTAAAAGTAACACCTTCATCAAAAGTTGTTGGTGATATGACATTATTTATGGTGCAGAACAATTTAACTGAAGATGATATTTACGAACGCGGTGAATCAATTGATTTTCCGGATTCAGTTGTAGAGTTTGCGCAAGGGTATATTGGTCAACCACATCAGGGAATACCACAAGAATTACAACGGATAATTTTGAAAGGGAAAAAGCCTATTACGAAAAGACCTGGTGAACTTCTCGATCCCGTTGATTTTAAACAGTTAAGGGACACATTATTTAAAACACTGGACCGTCAAGTAACGAGTTTTGATTTGATATCCTACGCATTGTATCCAAAAGTATTTATGGATTATCATAAGTTTACGGAATCATATGGGGATATGTCTGTTCTTGATACACCAACATTCTTCTATGGTATGCGGTTAGGGGAAGAAATTGAAGTTGAAATTGAACAGGGGAAGACATTGATTGTTAAATTAGTTTCGATATCAGAGGCTCGCTCAGATGGAACACGGGTTGTTTATTTTGAATTGAATGGTCAGTCCCGTGAAGTGGTAGTAAAAGATGATAGTGTTAAATCAAATGTTGTTACAAGGCCAAAAGTAGATCCGAGCAATAACAAACAAATCGGGGCTACAATGCCAGGCACAGTAGTAAAAGTAATTTGTGAAAAAGGGGAAAAAGTTAAAAAAGGTGATCACTTGTTAATTACAGAAGCAATGAAAATGGAAACAACTGTACAGGCTCCATTTGCTGGCGTTATTAAAGACATTCACGTTAAAAATCAAGAAGCAATTACTGTGAATGACTTGCTAATTGAGTTTGAATAAGCAAAAAACGGGTAGTAGATTTTTAATCTACTACCCGTTTTTTGCTAACGAACAAACATCTTAAAATAAAGTTTCTAGCTTATAAGCTGTTTGTTGAGGATTCGTCCATTTTTTCTTCATATTTGGCGCTGCGTGATGAAAGTAAAATAAAGTAACTTAACATTGAGAAATAACACGAGATCACAAATGCGTGCAATAATGCTATACCTAAATTGAGCATCGTAAAAATGATCATTGCTCCAAAGAAAACTTGAAGCAAAATAAGAAGCATCGTGGTAATCCAACCCCAAAACATGACGCGATTGTTATGATAGTTCTTGATAATTTTTATGAACAATACAATCGTCCAGACAAGAAGGATTCCTGCTAACAAGCGATGTCCCATTTGGATCCATTGTTCAAAACTAAATGTGGAAAAAGAAAATGCTTGATCATTTGTACAGAATGGCCAATCACCACAAACCATACTCGCGTGAGCGTGACGGACAAGTGCTCCAGTATAGACAACGATTAATGTATAACCTGTTATAGCATAAATTTCAATCCGATGTTTTTTCTGTATAACTAATGAAGTTGCATCAAATTTCTTATCTATCTCAAATATTAACAGCATGAGTAAGAAAACAGCCGTGAAGGAGATTAGCGAAATGCCAAAATGGGTTGCTAAGATGAAATCTGACTGATTCCAAACAACGGCCGCTGCGCCTATTAATGCTTGTAGTAATAAAAAGAAACTTGACAAGAAAGATAAAAACTTCACTTCGCGGATATGTCCAATATATTTCCACGATAAAACTGATAAGGCGATTATGACAATACCCATAATGCCGGAAACTAGTCGGTGACTTAATTCAATCACGAGTTCTGGTGTTATTTCATTAGGCATGAATTCGCCATGACATAATGGCCAGCTTGCACCGCATCCCATGCCTGAATCAGTTTTAGTGACTAATGCACCACCAATTAAGACAAACACCATCCCAATTGTGGCGACAACAGAAAGCCATTTTAATATTCTAATCATATGAAATCCTCACTTTGCTTCTGGTAGATATACAATAGGTCTATATTAATACTTTTATGTTAGCAGAAGCAATAACAAACAAGTAAATAACACACAATTGTCATCTTATCATGTTTTATTACCGTTTTCACTATAAAAAAAGAAAAAACTCTTGCAAAGTAGAGCGTTGTTTGCTAGAAATAATGTAGGGGATATTTGTTAAGATTTCCACCATTATGCCCAGATCATGGGAAAACTACATATATTCTTGATTTACGAATGAAGGCTATTATGCCTTTTATTTTATTTTTAGTCTCCATTTCACAAATTCGTCACATTTAGCGAGCCTAAAATAAGTAAACCACACTCCATATGTAGTTGAATAGAACGTAATACAATTCCGTGATACAATAAGGATAATAGACTGGATACTTTGGGGAATATTAGATATCATAGGTACATTCTTTAGTATGCCTTTTTGTTGGGAATTTGAAGGGGGGATATGATAATGGATAAAGTGGAGTCCACAACTTCACAAATAATGGGCAAGGTAACTGCATCAGAGAAGGACACTCCATTTTTTGCCGATTTTAAAGCTCTTGTAAAAACGGGGATTGTTAATTCTAATTTAATAACGACATTTACCGGATTTTGGTTGGCACTTCATTTTACAGGCGCCTCATTTATGGAAAATTGGGATGTCTTCCTATTAACGATGGCTGGAACTGCTTTCGTGATTGCAGGTGGCTGTATTATGAACAATTGGTATGATGTTGATATTGATCCGATAATGACACGTACTAAGAATCGACCAACCGTTACTGGAACCATTCCACTAAACCAAGTACTTTTAATGGGGATTGCTGCTACAAGTGTTGGGATTATTTTATTATTGTTCACAACAATTGAAGCTGCTGTTTTAGGGTTTTTGGGATGGTTTACATATGTCGTCCTCTATACAATGTGGTCAAAACGAAGATACACATTAAATACTGTAGTTGGCAGTTTTTCTGGTGCTGTACCGCCATTAATCGGTTGGGCAGCTATAGACCCTGATTTTCATATAGCAGCTGTTGTGTTGTTTTTGATCATGTTTATTTGGCAAACACCACATTTCCTTGCATTAGCAATGAAAAAATGTAAAGAATATAAAGCTGCAGGTATCCCAATGCTTCCAGTTGTTCATGGATTTGAATTCACAAAGCGCCAAATGGTTGTGTATACGGCATGTTTATTGCCCCTGCCGTTTTATTTATCATCACTTGGTCCTACATTTTTGGTAATTTCAACATTGCTTAATGTTGGATGGCTCGCTTTGGGTATTTGTGGATTTTTTATGAAAAATGATCTAAAATGGGCAAATCTGATGTTTATTTATTCATTGAATTATTTAACCATTATCTTTTTGTTGATGGTAATTGTAACATTTGAATTCCCCTTCAGTTAATGGTTATTCGTAATGGTCCTTAATCAAAATCAAATATAAGGAAGAAACATAAGAGAAAGAGAGGTATGAATACATGAAAGGTTGGATGGGAAAATTTCGAGCATTAACATTGTTAGGCTCGCTGGCACTCGTTCTATCGGGATGTGGTAGAGAGAACTTAACTGCTTTAAAACCTAAAGGATATGGTGCTGAGACATCATTCGATTTAATTATCCTAACTACAATTGTTATGTGTGTCGTTTTCGCGGTTGTGGCAATCGTGTATATTATTGTATTAATCCGATTCCGCAAAAAGAAAGGAAAAGAGAATTTTATTCCAAAACAAGTTGAAGGACATAAGACACTGGAAACTATTTGGACAATTATTCCCATAATTCTTTTGTTCATCATTGGTGTCCCAACAACGATTGCAACATTTGATTTAGCTGACACATCAGGTCAAAAAGACAGTTTAAATGTAGAAGTTACTGGTAATCAATATTGGTGGCATTTTAACTATAAGGGACAGGAAATTCAAACTAGTCAAGATTTATACATTCCAACAGGTGAAAAAGTGTTTCTTAACATGAAATCTGCTGATGTTATTCACTCATTCTGGGTACCAGCAATTTCCGGTAAAATGGATGTAAACCCTGAGAATGAAAATACCATGTACATCAAAGCAGAAGAAGAGGGTGTATATTGGGGTAAATGTGCCGAGTTTTGTGGTCCTTCCCATTCGTTGATGGACTTTAAGATTATTGCTGTGAGCCCGGATGAATTCGATCAATGGGCTAGCGATATGCAAAGTGTTGATCCAGAAGCAGTTGCAGAAGGAGATACAGCACAAGAAGGTCAGGAATTATTCCAAGAAAACAACTGTATGGGCTGTCATGCTGTTGGTTCATCCCCTGTACAAGTGGGACCTAATTTAACAGACTTCGGTAACCGTACGAAAATCGCAGGGATCTTAGATCACAATAAAGAGACCCTTGTTGACTGGATTATGGATCCTGAGTCACTTAAACCAGGAAATAAAATGGCTGGAAATTATCCGGCACTATCAGAAGACGAAGCAAGTAAAATTGCCGACTATTTATTGCAATTAAAGCCTTCAGATATTACACCTGAAAGTGCTGGTAATTAAGAGATAGCATAGAAGATATTGATTAAGGGATGAAAGATGTAAAAGGGAGGTTAAAGTAGTGAGTATTGCAGCTACTCAAAAAAGAGGCTTCGGTGCTGTGTTATGGGATTATTTAACGACTGTCGACCATAAGAAAATTGCGCATTTGTATTTGATCGGCGGCGGTTTATTCTTCCTAATCGGCGGAATAGAAGCCATGTTAATTCGTATTCAGTTAATCAAGCCTGACAATGATTTCTTAAGTGCAGGTTTGTACAATGAAATGATAACCATGCATGGAACTACAATGATATTCTTGGCGGCTATGCCGTTGATATTCGCATTAATGAATGCAGTTGTGCCACTGCAGATTGGTGCAAGAGATGTTGCTTTTCCATTTTTAAATTCATTAGGTTTTTGGTTATTTATGTTTGGTGGAGTTTTACTAAACTGTAGCTGGTTCCTTGGTGGTGCTCCTGATGCTGGTTGGACTTCTTATGCACCATTATCAACAACATCACCAGGACATGGCGTGGACTTTTATGTAATGGGACTACAAATAGCTGGTGCGGGTACATTAATTGGTGGTATTAACTTCTTGGTGACTATTGTCAACATGCGTGCGCCAGGAATGACATATATGCGTATGCCGTTATTTACATGGACCACGTTTATTGCAAGTATCTTAATTCTATTTGCTTTTCCAGCATTAACAGTTGGTTTATTCTTATTAATGTTTGATCGTATGTTTGGAACTGCATTTTTTGATGTATCGTTAGGTGGTAACACCATTATCTGGGAGCATTTATTCTGGGTCTTCGGACATCCGGAAGTTTACATTTTGATTTTACCGTTGTTCGGTGTATTTAGTAACGTATTTGCAACGTTTGCTAAAAAGCGACTATTTGGTTACACAGCAATGGTATTTTCAACGATTGTCATTGCATTCTTAGGATTCATGGTTTGGGCTCACCACATGTTCACTGTTGGTCTTGGCCCTGTCGCAAACACTATTTTCTCACTTGCAACGATGGCGATTGCTGTACCTACAGGGATTAAAATCTTTGGTTGGTTAGCAACACTTTGGGGCGGAAACATAACGATTAATTCAGCAATGCTATGGTCACTTGCTTTCATACCTACATTTACAATTGGTGGTATGACAGGTGTAATGGTTGCTTCAGTTGCTGCTGACTATCAATATCATGATACGTATTTCGTTATTGCTCACTTTCACTATGTAATCGTAGGTGGAACAATCTTTGGTATATTTGCCGGTCTACATTATTGGTGGCCGAAAATGTTTGGAAGGATTTTGCATGAAGGACTGGGTAAACTCACTTTTTGGACATTTTTCATTGGTTTCCATTTAACTTTCTTTATCCAACACTTCCTTGGTTTAATGGGTATGCCTCGTCGTTATTGGGTATTCCATGCTGGAGATGGATTGGAAGTAGGGAACCTGATTAGTACAATTGGTGCCTTCTTGATGGCATTTGGTGTAATCGTGTTTGTTATTAACGTAATAGTTACTGCGCGCGGTGAAAAAGCACCTGCTGACCCTTGGGATGGTCGTACACTTGAATGGGCGACACAATCACCGCCAGCACATTATAATTTTAAACAAACACCACTTGTACGTGGACTTGATCCATTATGGATAGAAAAAACAGAAGGTGACGGCAAGTTAACACCTGCAGAGCCTTTAGGTGATATTCATATGCCAAACTCATCTTTCTTACCATTTTTATTCTCACTAGGACTATTTATTGCTGGTTTCGGTTTTATTTACCAAACAGACAATAAAGCATGGTTAGTAGTCCTAATTGGTGGTATGGCTTTCTCATTAGCTATGATGGTAGTAAGATCAATGAAAGATGACTTAGGTTATCATATTACAAAAGAAGAACTTGAAAGGGAGGCTGACTAAAATGAGTCACGATCATTCCTTAAATCCAGAAACAATGCCACATGAACCAGAAAAAGCCACCCTTGAAGGTAAAAACAAATTTATTGGTTTCTGGTTTTTCCTTGGTGGAGAAACAGTTCTCTTTGCTTGTTTGTTTGGGACCTATCTAGCACTTCACGGTTCAACAGCAGGTGGTCCATCTGGTAATGAATTATTCGGTTTAGAACTTGTGTTTATAATGACTGTTTTACTATTAACAAGTTCCTTAACAAGTGTTTATGCAATTTACCAAATGAAGAATAATAATTATAAGAAAATGACCCTTTGGTTTGTTATAACTATTTTGCTTGGGTTTGCTTTCGTCGGCTGTGAGATTTATGAATTCCATCATTACATTACGGAATATGGATTTTCTTTCCGCTCATCAGCTTTCGGATCTGCATTTTATGCACTTCTTGGGTTCCATGGAGGACACGTAACATTTGGTTTATTTTGGATGATTTCATTGTTAATTCGCAATGCTAAGCGAGGGTTAAACCTTTATAACGCACCAAAGTTTTATATTTGGAGTCTCTATTGGCACTTTATTGATGTTGTTTGGGTTTTCATTTTCACAGTAGTATATCTAATGGGAAAGGTGGGCTAATCCATGACTGATAATACAGGTTCCAATAAAATTGATTCATTCCAAAAGAAAAAGAATAAAGAAGAAATGCAACAACAGTTAATCAGCTTTGCGCTTATGATGGTGTTCACCATAATTGCGTTTATCGTTGTCATTACTGGAATGGAAAAAGTAATTGCAATTCCTATTTTGATTGCGTTGGCAGTTGTGCAAGTTGGTTTCCAATTTTATTATTTCATGCATATGAAACACGCAGGCCATGAAATGCCTTCCGTTATGATATATGGCGGTATTTGGATAGCTTTCCTTGCATTAATGGGTCTTGGTGTCATAACTTGGTGGTAATCAGAAACAAAAAGACTGGGATTTATTCCTGGTCTTTTGTTTTTATAAATGAATAATAGCAAGTTGATTTTTATTATAGCTCCGCCCAATTGTCCAGACGAAATGGTTGCCATGTTTTGTTATAAATCTGTCACATTCGTTTTACGTGCAGTAAGACTAAATACGTTATAATATAGGGTATAAGCTGTTTTGATGGAGTGAGTTTATTATGTGGTTGGAATTACAAATTTTCGGTTTTCGCGCATTGTGGAGTCCTTATTATTTGATCTTTGTTTTAGGACTTTGTCTTGCTTATTATTTAATTACAATACGTTATCGATATAAATTTGGTGTTGAAGACAAACCAACTGGAAAACAAATTGTCTTTTTCTACCTTGGAATGGTCTTACTATATATTGTTAAAGGGTCTCCAGTAGATCTACTTACACATATTATGCTGACAGCACATATGGCACAATTAGCTATATACTTTTTGATCTTTCCGATTTTGATGATTAAGGGTATTCCGGTTTGGATATGGAAACGAGTGGTTAACGCACCAATAGTTAAACCTATTCTCAAATTATTGACAAAACCGATCATTTCCTTACTTTTGTTTAACGTATTATTTTCTATCTATCATATTCCGGTGGTATTTGACTTTACAAAATCATCTCCGGTAGCTCATACATTGATTTCTACGATTATTTTAGTTGCGGCATTTATTGTATGGTTTCCGGTGTTGGCACCGCTTAAGGAATTTGATACGATGTCACCAATTCTAAAAATTGGTTATATTTTTGCTAATGGTGTATTAATTACTCCAGCATGTGTATTAATTATATTTGCTAATGTACCATTATACGCTGCGTATAGCCAAAACGGAGCTTGGATACAGGCATTAGCCTTATGTGTTCCTGGGGATGTACTACAAGGTCTGACATACTCCATATCAGGACCGCAAATGTTTTCACCAATGGGGGTAATGGAAGATCAACAATTGGGCGGAATTATTATGAAAATTATGCAGGAAGCAACATACTTAACAATCTTAGGTAAAATATTCTTTTCATGGTTTACCCGCGAAAGTCTAAAAGTTGATCCGATACCTGATTCAAACGCATGGAAATGATACAGCAAATGTAGGAATTAATAAGCTGTAATTTGCCTCTGATTTATTCATGGTGAGATTACAGCTTTTTTATCTAATTTTAGTAAGAAGGGGAATAATATAATGCCATTTTTACCGACAATTAGTACTTTTTTTATCGTTCTAAGTGCACTATTAGTTGCGATAGGCTGGCGATTAATTATAAAAGGAAAAGCCAAGGCGCATAAGCGAACAATGATCTGTGCTGCAATAAGTGCATTGTTTTTTTTCATCATCTATGTGTCAAGAACTGTATTTATTGGAAATACCAGTTTTGGCGGCCCAGAAAGTATTGAAATTTATTATACTATTTTCTTGATTTTCCATATAATTTTAGCCACTATTGGGGCAATATTCGGTGTTGTAACCATTACGCTTGCCTTAAAACGGAAAATTAGAATACATAGAAGAATAGGGCCTATTACAAGTGTTATCTGGTTTTTTAGTGCGATAACAGGGGTTATGGTCTACCTGCTTTTATATATTATTTATGATGGTGGGCAAACGACAAGTATGATTAAGGCAATACTGGGCTCCTAATAACTAAAAAAGTGTGAAAGCAAACAACATGCTTTCACACTTTTTTATAAACTTAAAAGTACCAAATTTGACTCTAATTTACCTTGGGTTGGACAGGCCACGTCCGGCTCCAGCGCTAAAGCTGTAGCGAGACTCCCCTCACCTCCTGCCCCACACGAGGTGGGGTAGTTCGACGTTGCCACTGGACGTGGCGCTCTTAGTCGAACTTCCTTATCGGTTCGAATCTAAAGGAAGGCGACTAAAAACGGGCTTTGCGCCCAACGTCGGCATACCCCTTTTTTAGTGGCATGTTTCCTTTATCTCCTACGGCAGGAATATTCAGTTAAGATCGCTGCTTTGCGCAGCAACACTGAACCACCCTGCTTGGCAGAGCGCAGTCTGTACGTCGCTAAACGGACGCTTGCGCTTTTGTTTATATTTTGAAATTCAATTTAATAATTTCAGCTTCTCTGGCGGATTTAAACATAATTAGGAATAATGGTCCTAAGATAAAGCCAAGTATACCGAGTATTTTTATTCCTAAGAACATAGCAATGAGTGTAGCAAGTGGTGAAAGGCCAATGTGTTTTCCCATCACTTTTGGCTCTACTGTACGACGTATGCCAAGAAGGATGATGGCGAGTACTGCTAGTTTAATCCCCATTATCGTATCCCCTGTAATAAACATAAATAAGGCCCACGGTCCAAGAATTGCTATGGAGCCGATAATCGGTATAAAGTCGATTAACCAAATAATGAGCGACATAATAATGGCAACTTCAGGTACAATTAGAAATAAGCCTAGCAATGAAACAACAAATATAATCACACTTACTAAAAATTGTGCTTTCAAAAACCCTAAAATGACATCTGATAATCGACTGTTCATAAAGGAGAATTTTTCAGCTGTTTCTTTTCTCATAAGTTTGTATGTATTTGCTTTAACCAAAGGAAACTCTAGCATGAATAAGAATAAAGCGATTAAGTAGACAAGGAAACTAATTAGATATTGTGGTATTTTTGTAAACACCTGTGTAATATTATCAATCGTTATTTCATTTTTTGCTGTTTCACTTAGTGAAGATAAATAATCCTCTATACTACTTGATACTTCTTGGACAAACTCAGGTGGCAAATTCTCGGAATACTGTTTAAAGTCATTTTCCCATTCCGCATATACTTCATTTAATTCATTAAAATACGCTGGAACATCTTCTACAAAGTTAACTAACTCGGTTACAGCCTTTGTCACAATAAATGTACCTGCTACTCCAATAAGCATCAAAAATAAGAGGAAGACAATGATAACGCTTGTTTTTCTGCTTGATTTTATTTTTCTTTGAAAAAAACGCACTGTTGGATTTAGCATGAGCGCTGTAATGAATGCGATGATTAATGGGATAGAAATAGGTAAAATAAAATACATCAGTAATACTAATACAATCGCTAAAATGATAAGTGTCCATTGGCGTTTTGTAATTGATCGAAACAATTTAATAGGATGTCTCCTTTCCGGATGGTTCTTTTATGTATATGAAAAATATAGCATTTATTTCACTATTTGAACAGGGATTAAGAATTTTTTGCAATTTATGATGTTGATGGAGTATATGGTTGGAATAAGGAAGTAAAAAAACTGCTCTATTTGTCAGAGCAGTTTTTTGCTTATTTTTGATATTCTTCGATTTCTTTCTGCACTTTTGCTATAAGACCATTTGCTCTTTCTATAAGGCTTTCTGGGAAATTTTCGTTTTCGCCATATTCAACACCATGTGGGTAATAATGTTTACCTAGCAACGGGGTTAATAGCTTAATTACGGCATTGCCACGATCAACATCCCCTTCAAGTGCATAACCTTGAATACGGATGTAATATGTAATGTTTTTTTCCTTGGAATCAATTCTGTAATCATATGTTACGCGTTCATAATCCCATTGACCCGCGCGAATAAAAGCATGTTTACCCATTAAATGGTCTAGTGGTTTCAAATCAACAACGGCATCATCTATACCAGAATTTTCTAATCTCATTCTTTTCCACCTCACAAAATTATCCTCACTAACACTATAATAGTACGAAATAGGTTAAGTTGCAATCGAAACCCATTTATAAGTTCAAACAAAAAATATATCCTCAATTATTTTCTTTTGTAATTTTGGCGAAATAATAGATAAACTAGAATCAAATGGACTGCCTGAACATATAGTTATTATAAATGAGTAAAGAAGTTGTTTAAAAGCAACCAAGCGATAAGAGGCATCGTTGTTTTTTATAATTTGGTGCTTTTGGACACACACATAAAGGGGAAAAGTATTTATGCGTTTAATTAAAACTATTGTAATTTTATTTTTGATAGTGGTTGTGATAGGTGGATATTATTTATTGGAGAAAAATGACATCTCATCTGATGAGGCAATGGATGATAGTGGGAATGTCATAAAAGAAAAAGAAAACATGTTGGAATCGAAATCTGTTCCGGAAAAGAAGGCACCTAAAATTAAGTTAAAAGGTGATTTGTTTCAATGGATCGGTAAATCATCAAATGAGTTAAAGGATAGCCTTGGAGATCCAGTAAGAATTGATCAAAGTGCATATGGTTACAGTTGGTGGGTCTATACAGATCAACGTGAACAATATATCCAATTTGGTGTTCAAGAAGACGAGATTAAAACGATCTATGCGACAGGGAACAATTTGTCAACTGACCCCATACAAATTGGACAATCATATGATTCAATTGACGATCATTTTTCATTTGAGAATGATGTTACATATAGTAAAGATGTTGCGTCCTATACGTTTCATCTAAATGAGGATGATATAAAAATGCGTCCATTGGTAAAAATAGCCGATAATGTGTTTGTTCAATGTTATTTTGATACGTTCACAAATAAATTATCTTCTATACGGATTTTGACAGCCGATATATTGCTTAAACATCGACCATATAAAATAGAGTATCGTGGAGACTTGCCAGAGCAGCCTAATTTAACTGAAAAGGATTGGGAAAAAGTCGAAAGCGGCATGGAGCAGCAAATATTTGATATTACAAATGTCATACGGAATCATTTTGATAAGGAAGATGTCCAATGGAATGAGACGGTAAGCGAAGTTGCGTTTCTTCACAGTGAAGATATGGCTGAGAACAATTATTTTTCCCATTACAGTAAGAATGGCAATGGGTTAAAGGAACGGTTAGCGGATAAAAATGTTTATTACTTTTCTGCAGGTGAAAATATAGCTGCACAGTATCCGGATGCACCAGCGGCCATGGAGGGGTGGTTAAATAGCGAAGGACATCGGGAAGCATTATTAAATAAAGATTACACACATTTAGGTGTAGGGGTATATCATTTTTATTACACGCAAAATTTCATTAAAAAGCCGTAGATGTAAAGAAGGTTCAAAAGTCACTAATGATAATCGGCGAATCTCTTCGTTGGCTTGCTCCTCATTTGGCATCTTTTGAACATGCACTTGTAAAAAGCTCATAATTCACTTTATGAGCTTTTTTATATGTCTTTCTCTCACAGGATATAGGTCATTATCATAAAGTAATAGTAATTATATTCATCGGTGGTGAGAAAACATATGGAAGATAAATTGCATCCATCCGTTAAAGAATTTAAACAATTTTTGGCAAATCATCCTGAATTAATAAAGGAAATTCGTAAAAATGGAAGGTCTTGGCAAGAGCATTATGAAAAATGGGTACTCTTGGGGGAAGAAGATCCATATTGGACTCAATATAAGGAAAAAACGGAGACAGAGCCTGACGAAAAAGGAACGAAGAAACAATCTGAACTGTTTAGCCAACTATTGAAACTTACAGAGAATATGGATATAAATAAAGTTCAACATCAAATCAAACAATTGAGTTCGACAATCTCGACAATTCAAGAGGTGCTAGGTCAATTTCAGGAAACTAAGGAAACAAAAAAATCTTTACCTGAAACAAGAAATAACCAACCATTTAATTGGTTTCGAGATTAAGAGGTGAAAAAACGTATGCAACCAATATGTTATCAGTACCTTCAGTCACATCCACATATAGCAAATTTTGTTCGATTCAACCCAATTTGGTATCGATATTTGACAAGGGACCCAAACCGTATTGAGGAATTGCCGGGTGAAGCCAAAAAATATTATGGAAAAACATTTCCTCAAAAGCTTGAAAAAATAAGTAATCAGGTTCAAATGGCTGGTATGCTGGTTCAATTTGCTGATGCTATGAAAGATTAGCTAACTTTATCATATTCAGATTACATGATATGATAAATGTGGAGGTGAACCTAATGATAGCTACGATGGAATATGTAGACATCCTCGACCGATGTGAATCACTCGGACAAATGGTTTTGCAATCTGACGTCATGGAAGACTACCAGCGTTCCCGTAAAGCGTTAAATAATGATGAAGAGGCCCAAAAGCTGATTAAAGCTTTTATAGATATAAAGGATCAATATGAGGATGTCCAACGTTTTGGCAGATACCATCCGGACTTTAATCAAATCATGAAACGTGTCCGCACAACCAAACGCGCAATGGATATGCATGATAAAGTAGCAGCGTTTAAAGTTGCGGAGCGTAATTTGCAAAAATTACTTGATGAAATAAGTCAATACGTTGCACAAAGTGTGAGTGATGATATTAAGGCTCCAAAAGATGGCGCCGCATTAAGCGATGGCGGCTGTGGTCATGGAAGTGGTAGTAGTGGTTGTGGATGTCGGGCATCTTAATATTGAATTGATAGATTGGTAATAATTTGATAAACTATGGTCAAATAAGGTGTAAGTGAGGACTTAAAATGAGGACAAATCGTCAAGGTATTATCGTTTGGTTTCAGCATATGAAAAATTTGCGGCAAATAAAACGTTATGGTCATTTGATTTATACATCAAAGAAATTAAAATACGCTGTTTTATATGTTGACCAAGATGACGTAGATAACATCGAAAAGAAGTTACTAAGACTTTCATTTGTGTCTAAAATAGATCGATCATACAAGCCTTTTATTCGAACAAACTATGAGAACGCCAAGCCGGATAAGGCAAAGCAATATGACTACAAAATGGGAATATAAAATAAATTACAACAAGTCTATCGGATGTACATATAGTTAAATCCGATTTTTCAAGGAACAAAAACGCAAGCAAACCGATGTTGTTGACATATCGGACGGAGGTGTGGGAAGTCCCACTAGCTGGAGTTAGACGTGGCTCCCCCTGCTTGTGAACAAACAAAAGTTAAATTTTATACTTTTTTTAAGTAAAAAAAAACCTGCAGAAATTTTTCTGCAGGTCTTTTTGTTTTCTAATTGAAAACAAAAAGGCAAAGGGAGAGGAGAAACCGGAGGAAGAACTTATGGGGAAATGTAAGTCTTCTCCGTGTTTTTGAAACAACCAAGCTAAGTATTAGCTGTCTCACTAATTAAGTATGTACGAGTAAAAAAATTCTATACATCCGATTGTGATTTTTATTCATTCTCACTGGTCGCCTCTTTTTTTGATTTGTGGTAGAATGTCGATTAGTAGTAAATAGAGGTGTGCATATGAGAGTAATAGCAGGTACAATGAAAGGACGTCAATTAAAAGCGGTTCCAGGCAAATCAACTCGACCAACGACTGACAAGGTGAAAGAGGCTGTGTTCCAAAGTATTGGCCCTTTTTTTCAAACTGGAATGTGTTTGGATTTATTTGCTGGTAGTGGGTCATTGGGAATTGAAGCGATAAGTAGAGGGATGGAAAAAACAGTTTTTGTCGATAAACATCCAAAAGCAATACATACCATTTATGAAAATTTAAAGACACTTGAAATCGAACATAAGGCAGAAGTATTCCGTACAGATGCTTTTCGTGCGCTTCATGCAGCTGCTAAAAGAGAATTGCATTTTGATTTGATCGTTTGTGATCCACCATATGGAAAGGTTAATTATGGTAAGTTTTTAGAGAAAATAGAAGAACTACATTTGTTGACTGTTGATGGATTGATTTATTGTGAGCATGATGTATCCGAAGTATTGCCGGCTGACCTTACTAATTTAACTATTGTGAAACAAGAGAATTATGGTGGGACAATTGGGATTACTATTTATCAAAAGGTAGAGTAGTGATCTCAACTTGGAATGACTAGAAGCATTAGAAGAGGTGTTCAAATGAGTAGATTAGCAATTTGTCCGGGGAGTTTTGATCCCGTTACATATGGCCATTTAGATATAATCCAGCGTGGTGCTAGAATTTTTGATAACGTAATTGTAGCGGTATTTAACAATCAGTCCAAAGCCCCTTTATTTTCGGTTGGAGAACGGATAGAATTATTACAGGAAACGACAAAAGACTTACCTAATGTTACGGTCGATTCCAGTGATGGATTATTAATTGATTATGCTAAAGAAGTAAAAGCCAATGCTATATTACGCGGATTACGTGCGGTTAGTGATTTTGAATATGAAATGCAAATCACATCAATGAACCGTAAACTTGATGAGGAAATTGAAACATTCTTTATGATGACGAATAATCAATACTCCTTTTTAAGTTCAAGCATCGTAAAAGAAGTAGCCAAATATAAAGCAGACGTTTCTGACATTGTCCCAAAACCTGTTCAAAAAGCACTAATCAAAAAATTTAAGCATGTCTAAGGTGTAAGGAGGCAGCTTCACGAATTGGAAGCTGCCTCTTTATTAGATTATTTTTCCATTTTTCTGCGATACAAGAGCAACACGGCAACCCCTAAGAAGAGAATTGTAATTAAAGGACCGGCTTGTTTCAATATGTCTAGTGCTGTAAGCCAGCTGTTCTGCTGTACCTCTTGTGAAACAGGGATATCTTCCAATTCAAATGCCTGTCGATTAACATATAATGGGTTATATAATAGAACTGTTAATACACTTGCGAAAACTGCATGTAAAAAGCGCGCAAAAAAGTAAGGAGCGAAACGGATATCCGTTTTCGCGATAATGCTTGATACTTGAGCTTGAACGGATAGCCCATGGAATCCAAGAATAAAACTAACAATAACCATTTGCGCTAATAAATTATCAATCGAAACATTAGATAACATCTGGGAACCTAAGGTGATTTCAAATATTCCCGATAAAAAAGGTAGGGCTAAATCAACAGGTAATGTCAGAAATTGAAAGAAATGTTTCAACACACTTGCAATTGCTGGTGTGATATTCAAAATGTATAGTAATTTTGTTAAGACGGAAAAAAGAATGATAAATCCACCAACCATAACTAATGTTTTTACTGAATTTAAGACCGCATCACCCATGACTTGTCCAAATGGGCGGGGATCGCTCATTCTGGTTTGATGCATTTCATTAAATGCTCGTTTTAGAGATACTTTCTTTTCTACTGTTTGTTTGTTTTTTTCCTTTGACTTTCCGTAAAATCGCATACAAATGCCCACAAGTGTGTTGCCAATATAGTGGCAAACAATTAGCAACAGTCCTAGTTTAGGATCATTGAAAAGACCTCCGGCAATTACTCCGATTATGAATAGTGGACTAGAGGCATTGGTAAAAGCAACAAGACGTTCCCCTTCAATTTGAGAAATTTGCTTTTCTTGGCGTAAATGTACAGAAATTTTTGCGCCTGTAGGATAACCGCTGACCATTCCCATTGTCCAGGCAAAGCTTCCCACACCTGGAACATTGAATATTGGACGCATAATTGGTTCACAAAGCACGCCGATAAAACTAACAACGCCAAAACTTATTAGCAACTCAGCAATGATGAAAAAAGGTAGTAATGTTGGAAAAACACTCTCCCACCAAATGCTAAGTCCGCGAATACTAGCTTCGGAAGCTTGATCAGGAACTGTTAGTATTGCAAATGCGATAAACCCTGTTATTCCAGCTAATAGTAGTGTTTTTATAATTTGCCTCAACATAAAGCCTCCTAATGAAGTGCTAGCTCTGTACTTCTTTTTTTGATCGTAGTAGAATAATTTTAGTTCACAATTAAAAAAGCAAATGTAAAAATTAGCAATCATAATGTTGAACCGTTAATAAAAAAGCTGATTTTGATTGTACAAGTCTATATCAATATACGCACATACCCCTACCATTTATGCCATACTCTTTTTGTAGAGGGTATATGATCGGTTGGAGTTATGGAAGGAGTTATACTGTGAAAATAACGAAGCGTCATATAATATCGTTAATTATTGTTGTAGCAATTGCCCTTTTTCTATCTGCATATAAGTTACCGTATTATATTTATAAACCAGGTGGAGCAGATGCATTAAACCCAATTGTTGCCGTTGATGGCGGGCATGAAAGTGCTGGTGATATGCACTTAGTAACAGTGAGAGGAGGGCAAGCAACCCCTGTACAATATGTATGGGCAAAGCTCTTGCCACATCATGAAGTATTACCTATTAGCCAGGTTAGACCTGAAGGGATTACAGAGGATGAATATTTTCATGTTCAATTACAGATGATGGAGAACTCTCAAGAAGCATCAACAGTTGTAGCATATAAAGCCGCTAATGAGGATATTACAATTGATTATAATGGTGTTTATGTTGTGTCTGTTATCAAGGGAATGCCTGCAGAGGGAAAGTTGAAAATGGGTGACCGGATTACCAGGATTGATGGAAAAGAAATTGAGGAAACAGATGACTTAATTTCTTATGTGGAGAATAAAAGTGCTGGTGATACAATTTCAATTAATTTTGAGCGGGACGATGAAACATTGACGGAAGAAATTGAACTGGAATCCTTTAAAAAATTAGATAACAAAGTGGGGATTGGCATTCAATTAGTAACTGATCGTAGTGTTAGCGTTGATCCCGACGTCAATTTTTCCAGCGGTAGTATTGGCGGCCCAAGTGCTGGGCTAATGTTTTCCTTAGAAATTTATGATCAGCTAACAGAAAAGGATTTAACACATGGGTTTCAAATTGCCGGAACGGGTGAAATCGATTATAACGGAAATGTTGGACGAATCGGTGGTATTGATAAAAAAGTTATTGCTGCAGATGATGAAGGTTGTAAAATATTTTTCGCACCAAATGAAAATGGTGCAGCTGATTCTAACTATGAGGTAGCAAAGAAAACGGCAGAGGAAATTGGAACCGATATGAAGGTTGTTCCTGTAGATACATTTGACGATGCTTTAACATACTTAAAAAAGCTTAAATAAAGGCTCTTCTCGTAATGTTTGTTGCTTTTTAATTTTGTAGTTGGTATAAACAGCAATACAGTGACAATGCTTTTTTGTGACGCTTTCTCTCACTCAAATGTGGGTTGAGTGCTTGAAACCGCTACGGCAGAATACTTCGCTTTCCGTGGGCACGGCCTCAGCCACCTCGAAAGCAAAGAGCGCTTCCTGCGGGGTCTTCGGACACGTGCTGTTCCCACAGGAGTCTACGTATTCTGCCTCCGCTAGCAGTGATTTTCTAGCTAGAGAGAGTAGTTATTCAATCAATGTTTCACGGTTTTCCTCTCATTTGAATAAAAAGTTTTTTTAGGCTTGGGGAACATGCGAGACTCCTTGAAAATACAAACCAATTTTCTTCGTGCGATGTAGTGCTGCCGAAGCATTCCCTGTCCTATGGGAAAGGAACAGTCTGAAGACCCCGCAGTGAGCGGTTTTTGCTCACGAGGAGGCTGAAGCGTTCCCCATGGAAAGCGAGTATTTTCCCCAAGCCGCGAATTACCACTCACCTTGTAAAGGACGGGAGGAAGTCACACTAAAGTTACTTCGCAGTTTATATCTATTGTGTAAAGAACAACAAATGTTTTCGGTGGGGCGAGTAATCGCAGTCCCAATCTTTAGAAACAGCCTAAAAATAAATAAGGGTCTGTCCCTTCTCGAGGGAATAGACCCTTATTTATTTAGGTTGTTCAAAAAGTCTGGTAAAATCTCCTTTTTGGAACACTCACTTATATCATAATTGGCGGTTGTAGTTCCTTTCGACGAAGCTGTTGCCTAATCGCTGGAGGAAGAATACTATAATAAGCTGCACTAGCTCTTTCCTCAAGTGAAAGCATAGGTGGATTTGTTCGGCTTAAGTTTGAAATCAGTGGAACGTCCGTCCGTTTCTTTGCCTTATTAAGGTACGCTCTTCCTGTTTCCGTTAATCCTAGAATGCGCACATATGGAATTGAAGATAAGCTGGTAAGACTATCTATATCCTGCTTTTTTGTATTTGTTAAAATATGGACAAACATCCGTTGCAGCCTTGTCCAAGTGTAGCGTTTCGTTTTAATAGCCTTGACCCATTCAGTAAACGAGGTTGCATTTTTGGCCGTTTTTTTGATGCGATATTCCAAGCCCTCATCAACCCCTTGTATCGCTCTTAGTTCAGTTTCGGACATGGTTATCACGCGATAATGTAATAGATTAAAATACGCTTCCCAATGATGCCAGCATGAAGCAGTATGATAATACCTTTCCAGTTCCTCTTTTGTTGCTTTAGGAATTGTTTCTGCAATTTTCGGTGTGATTTTTCCTGTAGTAAAAAGTTGTTTTCGAATACTTGTTGCACTGGCGATAGAACTGGTGATGGTTTCATCATGATAACCACTCTTGCTTCGCTTGATTGTTAATGGTTCAATTGGTAGATTATTTTCCAAAATTGCTTTTACATAACTGAACCCTAAGATATTATTTGGCTTTGCTAAATCCATACCTGCTGTGGTTAAGCCAATTTTTTGATAAGCCAATCTGCTTGCTTCAGGGTATGCCATCCCTTGATTCAACTGTTTTTTTAATGTTTCCCTAAATAAATCTTTGCGTTCATGAAATGTGTGGTATCCCGTAATAAAATCACTGATCATACCTGATTCACTACCAAAGCAGATTGAGTCAATTCCTAATGCGTGAAGTGTTAAAATCGACCCTTTGGCAAATAAGTCACTACTTTGAACTGCGAACACGTAAGGTAGCTCAACAACGATGTCAATACCACTAGCGAGAGCTGCGTTTGTTCGGTGAAATTTATCGATGATTGCGGGCTCGCCTCGCTGTAAGAAAGAGCCGCTCATGACGGTGATCATGCAATCTGCTTTGGAGGCCTTTTTTGCTTCTTCTAGATGATATACATGCCCATTGTGAAATGGATTATACTCAACGATTAAACCACATGCTTTCATCTGTTCAACTCCTAATTATGTATGTTATCATTTAGTTTAACAAAAAACGCTACTAATAGATATCACAAATCTGATTAGTGTATCTTAGTATGGGAATGCTAGAGCCAAGATTTTTCTCTTTTTTTGCAATCTGTAAAGAAAATATGTTGACAAAAGTTTAATTTCCTTTTAAAATAACTTTTGTTGCTCTTTGAGGTGATAAAGATGAAATTTTCGGTAAGTCAACTTAAACGGGGTACGTTAGATGGACCCTTTACGTTTGATGATGTCATAGATGTTTCAGAGTTAGAAACAATGAACAATGATATTCGAAATATAGATCCAGTCCATGTTAAGGGAGAATGTACCATTCAAGGGGAACAACTTATTTTTTCTTTTACCATAAACGGGGAAATGATTCTACCTTGTGCTAGAACGCTGGTTGATGTACCATATCCGTTTGATATTAAGGCACTTGAGGTGTTCACACTATCTGACTTTTATGGTGAAGAAGAAGAGGAAAATGAAATTCATCCAATAGACGGGGAAATGCTTGACTTAACCCCCTATATAAAGGAAAATATCTTATTAGAGGTTCCATTTCGAGTGTTCTCCGATGATGCAAAAGCTAAAGGAGATGCCCCGGTGAAAGGCGATGGATGGGAATTTATTTCTGAAGAAGAAACTGAAAAAACGATCGATCCTCGTTTGAAAAAATTGGAGTCCTTATTTGATAATAATGAGAAAGAAAAATAAGAAGAACTAATTCGAATTTGACTTTCGTTTGAAGGAGGTGTAAGACATGGCAGTACCAAAAAGAAGAACTTCTAAAAAAGTGAAAAATCAACGTCGTACTCATAAAAAATTACACGTACCTGGCATGGTAGAATGCTCGAATTGTGGTGAATTAACAAAACCACACCATGTTTGCAAATCTTGTGGACATTATGATGGGAAAGAAGTTGTTAGCAACGTCTAATTTTCCTTGATTGTAAAACAGATCACTTTGAAAAGTGATCTGTTTTTTACGTTAAGTAAAAAACAAATTTAAAGTATTAGAAAACGTTGGCATTCACCTAACATGAGATGAATGCCAACGTTTTCTAAAATATATGCTATGATATCGATAAATGGAATGAAAGAGGGATCAACGTTGGATACAGTAGGATATCATGTACATAAAGAAGGATATATTGAAATTAAACTGAACCGTCCGGAGAAAAGAAATGCTGTATCGGGAGAAATGAGAATAGATTTAAAAGAGGCTATACAACGAGCCAAACAAGAAACAATTTCGTGCCTCGTAATAACAGGAGCAGGAAATGATGTATTTTGCGCTGGTGGGGATTTAAAGGAGTTACATGGGGATTTGACTCAAGATGAAGCCTTTAGCCAGTTGTACGATATGAAAGAGATACTTTATGAAATTGCTGCATTTCCAGTTCCGACTATTTGTTTGTTAAATGGCAATGCATTAGGTGGTGGGTGTGAACTTGCCACTGCCTGTGATGTGCGCATTGCGAAAGCCACTGCTACACTCGGGTTTGTACAAACAAAGCTTGGGATAACACCAGGTTGGGGTGGTGGTGTCCTTTTATACGAAAAAGTTCATGCTAGTTTCGCTTTCCATTGGTTGATGGCTGCAGAAATTTATGATGCCAGATATTTACAAGAACAAGGATTTATCCATAAGATTGTTGAAAAAACAGATTGGGATAACCATGAAAAATTACTAGAACCATATGTGACAAAATCATTTGAGCAAATGAAATTACTAAAGAGGCAGTATTTGAAGAAAATATCAATTTTAAGTTTGTCTTCCTTAATGGACGAAGAAGTTCGCGTGTGTGCTAATCTTTGGGAATCACCTACACATAAAGAGGCGGTAAGGAAATTTTTGATGCGAAAATAGCTTAACCTTAGCAAAATTACTTTTAAAAATAGTAAAACAGTTATTCTATCACTCCTACTTTTTGCATACATTTTATAGCAAACAAGAATGTAAGGAGGGGTGTTATGGAAGCAACACGTCAAGATGCATGGACGAAAGATGAAGATGTTATTTTAGCTGAAACAGTAATTCGCTATATTAGAGAAGGCCAAACACAGCTAGAGGCTTTTAAAGATGTGGCAAAGCAGTTATCACGTACATCTGCTGCTTGTGGGTTTCGCTGGAATGCAACCATACGCAAACATTATCAAGACGCCATTCATAATGCAAAGGAAGAACGAAAACAAGCTGGAAGAAAAAAAACAGCATGGAACTATGTGGAACCATCAGAACATGCGGAAAAAGATCCAATCGCAACAGCTATATCGCTATTGGAAAAAATGAAAATAAATTATTCTGCGGAAAATCAGTTAACACAAAAGGAACAAGAGAAAATTATTAAACATCTTGAACAGGAAAATGAAAAGTTAAAAGTTCAGTTACAACGCTATGAAGGGGCATGGAAAGAAATGGGGAAGTTGTGGAATTGGGTGACTGAACAAACGAAAGAATAGGGAATTATCATATTGATAGTTGAATAAATAGGTAAAAAGACATGAATGTGAATAAGCATCATTCATGTCTTTTGCTTTTAGAAATAATTACTTTTCTGTTGATTTCAAGTCTTTTTCATTTATTCCATTAGGCATCCAAATTAATGGGTTTTCTCCAAAATCGCGTTCCATTTCGTACTTCGCTTTTTGGAAACCCATCTTTTCCCAGAAACCTTGGGAGTTAATACGAGGATTTGTTTTAATTGGCAGATTATAGCTTTTTGCAAATTCAACCAAAGCCTTACCATAATTGTTTCCTCTATAATCCGGTAGCACCTCGAGCTTCCACAGTACTAAATAATCATGCGCCGGTTCAAAGTACAGATCGTATTTTTTATCCATTTTGTACAAGCTCATACGGGCCACAAGTGCATTACCGAAATAAATCCCGTAGAATGGTGATTCGCTATCATTTTCCACAATGTTACTTTGTAAGTCCTCTAACATGGATAGTTCCTGGTTACCATATTCCTTGAATCGCTTGAATTTCTCCAGTGTTTTATAATTAATTAGCAGTCTTTCAACTTTTACATCGTTCATAATCCAATGTCCCCCTTATCGTAAGAATTATTATAATTCACTTTTCGTATATATTCTTTTATTATAATATAAATAGACACGGAATGAAATCAACATGGCAGGAAAAAACGATTGAGCTTTAACGGAAAACAAGGTTATTGATGCAATGAACAAAAAAGTGATTTAAAAAAAGAAGGTGACAAGGTGTGAAGATTGGGGTTATTGGTGGGGGATCTATCGGTTTACTGTTGAGCTGGTATCTTTCTGGAGTGCATGAAGTCACTATTTATGTACGAAGAAACCAACAAAAAAAGTCGATAAATGAGTATGGGGTTTGTCAAACACAACACTCTGATTCGCGCACTGTTAAAGCATTGTTAACTGAGGAGTTAAGACAAGAAGATTGTTACATTGTCTGTGTTAAACAACCACAGCTCACAAACGTAATGTCGTACATAACAAAATTGGGATCAAAGGCACCTTTCATTTTTTTGCAAAATGGGATGGCGCACATCGACCAGGTAAAAAAATTAGCAGCGCCAGTATTCCTTGGAATTGTTGAGCATGGTGCACAACGACTAAATAGTTGTACGGTTGCACATACGGGACAGGGTCTGATTAAACTAGCTACCTATGATGAGGAGCTAGAAATGCTAAAAACGGTCGTCACGAATTTAAATCAGCCGAATTTCCCTATACAAATGGAGAATGATTGGTTGTCTATGCTTAGTGAAAAACTCGTCGTTAATGCAGTTATTAACCCATTGACAGCTTTGTTTGAAGTTTCAAATGGAGAAGTGATCCACAACCCGTATATTGTTACGATAGCGAAGGAATTATGTCTTGAGGCATCTATGGTGCTTGAACTACCTTTTTTGGAACAGTGGAAGCACGTCCTTGCTGTAGCTGAAAAAACCAAAGAAAATGTGTCATCAATGTGGAAAGACCTTCAAGAAAATCAACAGACGGAAAACGAAGCGATTTCTGGCTTCTTACTAAATCATTCTAAACAGAATATTCCGTATACATCGTTTGTTTATAACAGCATGAAAGCATTGGAAAGAAAAAAGGGGAATAAAGATTAGGTATGTTTGATATTGTTGTTTATTTTATCGCGTTTTTAATTAC
Source organism: Virgibacillus sp. FSP13 (assembly GCF_054048505.1). Lineage (NCBI taxonomy): Bacteria > Bacillati > Bacillota > Bacilli > Caryophanales > Bacillaceae > Virgibacillus > Virgibacillus sp. FSP13. The sequence continues at coordinate 141,578 of NZ_JBSVKG010000004.1, forward strand.
AGTACCTATCATCGCAACGTGGATTGTCTATCAAATTTCAGTGAAAATCCATCGGCAAAAATGGCGAGCGATTCACACTGCTGTTAACTGGACGACCATTTTATACATACTAGCTGTTACTGGTCTTTTTACTGTTGTTTTTAACCATGGCTTTTTTGGTTGGATTTTGATCTTCTTAATGATGGCGCTTTCCATTATTATTTTTTTGCAATGGAAAACGAAGATGGAGGTTGAATTTAAGCGTGCATTTAAAGAATTTTGGCGATTTTCATTTCTGTTATTTTCGTTTTTATACCTATGTTTAGTATTAATTGGGCTAATACAGCAGGTTTTCTTCTTTTAAATGTGAGTTCAAAAAGTTGCTAAATTTGGAACACGTCAATAGCCAACATCGACATTAGCACGTCCTCGAAAAAGAAATAAGCTTTTTCTTCGTGCGATGTATCTCTGTCGTAGCCTTCCTTGTCCTGTGCATCGAAGGTCGAGGCGGCGTAGTCTTGAGGACCGGGCTTGCACACGAGATGCTGACTTCTATGTTGCCCACAGGACGCGGGCGGGCTTAGTAGAAGTTCTTTTATAGCCAACGAAGAGATTCGCCGTTTATCATTTGGTGACTTTTTGAACAACCTCTTTATAAAACAGATTACATGAAATTTTTTATTGTTTTAGGTACAATACGTAGTGGACAATACTCATTATCTTTAAAGGAGCATGTAATCTATGCGGATTGACCCTATTCAATTACAAAAACAATCTAAACTAATGAACGATTACCGTTCAAATGAAATACAAATAACAAACTACTTCGATTATCAACCTTTTTTGCAATCTACATACCAAACAAGGGTCCAAGATTTAAAAGGGCGTGTTTTTAATAGAGAGCAACTTACAAAAACGCTAACCGCTATAAATAACCAATGGGATGCTCCTGATTCTACATATAAAAGCATTGAAAGATTAAAAGAAAACAATAGTGTAGTTGTCATTGGTGGTCAGCAAGCAGGACTTTTAACAGGACCAATGTATACGATAAATAAAATCATTTCGATCATTCAGTTAGCACGACAACAAGAGAAAGCATTAGGGGTCCCTGTTGTGCCGGTCTTCTGGATAGCTGGTGAAGACCATGACTTTGATGAAATCAATCATATTTTTTTACCAGAAGTTCCGGAGATGAAAAAACATAAATTACTGCAACGTGTTGTCGACAAAATGTCTGTATCAGCTATTGAAAAAGATGATGTGATTGCAAATCAATGGATAGATCATTTATTTGAGCAGTTAGTAGAGACAGGGTATACAACGAAACTATATAACACCATCAAAATGTGCTTAGATAAATCGGCAACATATGTTGATTTTTTTGCTCGGATCATTTATCAATTATTTGCAGAGGAAGGGGTTGTACTCGTTGACTCTGCACACCCTGAGTTACGCAGGTTAGAGAGCGAACACTTTCTAATGATGTTGGAAAATCAACCTAAAATAAGTGAAGGAGTATTTAATTGTGAGCAACAGCTAAATCAATCTGGTTATGCTATTTCATTAGGTGTTGAGCCTGAGGATGCGCATCTTTTCTTCCATCATGGCAATGAGCGGATTTTATTAATGCGCAATCGTTCAGGGGATTGGGTTGGTAAACAGAATGAGATTTCTCTAACGACAGAAGAATTGGTTACTATTGCCAAAACAGAGCCAGAGCGTTTAAGTAATAATGTCGTCACAAGGCCTTTAATGCAGGAATTACTTTTTCCGAGCTTAGCGTTTATTGGTGGTCCTGGTGAAATCAGCTATTGGGCAGCATTAAAACCAGCTTTTCACGCATTAAACATGGATATGCCACCTGTCGTTCCGCGCTTATCATTCACATTTTTGGAACGGAATGTGGAAAAATTAATAAATAAATACGGAATAACAGGGGATCGAGCAATTAATCAAGGTGTGATCAAGGAACGAGGGAATTGGTTGGCGTCCCAAAGTAATCCACCAATTAAACAAATGACAGAGCAGCTTAAACATGTAGTGAAAGAAGCACATCAACCACTTCGAGACACTGCAAGGAGTTTTCGTGCGGATTTAGGGGAATTGGCTGATAAGAATTTAGCTTATGTGTTTCGTGATATCGAGTATTTGGAAACGAGACTGACGAGAGCCTTGGAAGAGAAATATGCAAAAGAACTATATGAATTTGATGTGATTGATACCGCATTACACCCTAATAATGGGTTGCAAGAACGAGTTTGGAATCCATTACCATTGATTAATCGATATGGTATCAATTTTATAAAACAATTAATAGAAACGTCTTGTTCGTTTGAAAATGAACATTACCTTGTATATATATAATTCAACTTTCGCAGCGTAAAATGGACAAATAAGCCTTTGTAGAATGAGGGAGGATGGAGATTCACTGCTCAAGTTGACTTTGGATTAATCACATTTGAAACAAACTGTGACACAGTGAAAATTCTCTTTAATGATGACTGAGTGCTTGGATTCCGCTCCGGCAGAATACTTCGCTTTCTGTGGGCACGGCCTCAGCCTCCTCGCGGAAAACCGCTGCTGCGGGGTCTTCAAGTTTGCCTCGGCTAACTGCGTGATCTTATTTTATTGTGCGAAGGTTGAATATATAATATTTTTGTTCCACCACTTTTCACCACGAAAAGATGAAATGCTGTCTTTCTGAGCTTGAATCGTATGTTTGCATGTATTAAAAATGCCGGTATAGGGAAGTTGTTACCCATTTTTAGTCATGATTTACCATACAGTCAGCTTAAGGGAAGATAGCTTTTTTTTACCTTAAACCTATGACTTTTTACCTAATTTTTGAGACGACAAAATTTATTTTAAAATTAAGTGGTGAATTGTGGAGGGATGTGGTAAGATAGGAACATGAAAGTGGGGAGAACCATATGTTCATGGGTGAATTTCAACATAACATTGACACAAAGGGAAGAATTATTGTCCCCGCTAAGTTCCGGGAAGAGCTTGGTGAAAGCTTTGTTGTAACCCGGGGACTTGATAAATGTTTATTTGCCTATCCCATGACAGAATGGAAACTATTGGAAGAAAAGTTAAAAAAACTCCCGCTTACCAAGAAAGATGCTAGAGCATTCACACGTTTTTTCTTTTCGGGTGCGGTCGAATGCGAAATAGACAAACAGGGCAGAATAAATATCCCACAGCCTTTAAGAAACTACGCAACATTAGATAAAGAATGTGTAGTTATAGGCGTATCAAATCGTATTGAGTTTTGGGCAAGTGAAAATTGGGATGATTATTTCAATGACTCTGAAGAATCATTTGCTGAGATTGCCGAAAATTTGATGGACTTTGATATTTAATTTGACGCAAAAAAGCAGGTGTAATTATGTTTGAACATTATAGTGTTTTAAAAAATGAGGCAGTAGATGGTTTAGCAATTAAACCAAATGGTACATATGTCGATTGTACAGTTGGTGGAGGAGGCCATTCGGAACAAATTGCTTCCAAATTAAATGAAAATGGGCTACTTGTTGCTTTTGACCAGGATGTAGATGCACTAGCTGCGGCACAAACAAGGCTAGCATCATACCAGGACAAAATCACATTCATCCGGGCGAATTTCCGCAGTCTTGAACAAAAACTTCTAGAATATAATGTCAAACATGTAGATGGTATATTGTTTGACCTTGGTGTTTCATCTCCACAATTAGATCGTGGAGAGCGGGGGTTTAGTTATCAACATGATGCTGAGCTAGATATGCGTATGAATCAGGACCAAGATTTAACTGCATTTGAGATTGTCAACACATGGTCATATGAAAATCTAGTAAAGATTTTCTTTAAATACGGTGAAGAAAAATTTTCAAAACAAATAGCGAGAAAAATCGAAACGCATAGGGCTACAGAACAAATCCACACGACACATCAATTGGTTGAAATCATTAAGGAAGCAATCCCTGCACCTGCACGAAGAAAAGGCGGCCATCCAGCGAAGCGAATTTTTCAAGCATTAAGGATTGCGGTGAATGATGAATTGGCAGCATTTAATGATGCATTGCACCAAGCTGCAAGAGTTATCGCTGTGAATGGACGAATTTCGGTGATCACCTTCCATTCGCTTGAAGATCGGTTATGTAAACAAGCCTTCAAAAAATGGAGTACCGCGAAACAAGTGCCAAAAAATTTGCCCATTCTCCCAGCAGATCATGTAGCACCATTCAATTTAATAACTAGGAAACCGATAAATCCGAGCGATCAGGAATTAACGTCAAATCGTCGGTCTCGATCAGCAAAATTACGCATCGTCGAGAAAATTAATCCATGGAATGAAGATTTTACATATGAGGAAGGGTGGAAAAAATCATGAGTGAAAATAGTGCTCGCAAATGGGAACAAACATATTCAACACATGCCCCAAAAGAGAAGCAAATTTCTGTCGTACGTAAAACAAGCTGGATTACGAAGGGTGAAAAAATGTTGTATTCGATCATATGTATTTGTTTAATTGCAGCAGGAATATATATGGTTTCTTTTTCATCCTCAACCGATAGCATGAATCGAGATTTACAGTCAGTCGAACAGACGATACAGAAACAGAAAGTAAAGAATGAAGGGTTGCTTTATGAAAAGAAAGAGTTATCAAGACCAGAACGTATCACATCAATAGCTAAAAAACATGGATTAAAAATACAAGATGCAGAAATTAAGCAAGCAAGTGCACTAAACAACAACTAAGGCGGTTGTGTTATGAAAAAAAATAAAACGACACACTTCATGTCAGGAATCTTGATTCTCCTATTTGTTTCGATCTTTTTAATCTTAACGGGCAGATTTCTCTATATTCAATCAACAGGGGCAATTAATGGTGTTTCCCTTGATAAGTGGGCAGACCAAAAACGGACAGCGTCTTATTCCTTAAATGCCGGTAGAGGCAAAATTTTTGATAAGAATGGCATGACACTTGCCTATGATCGCCCTACATTTCGTATTTATGCAGTCGTTAATAAAAAATATTCGATAAACTCTGAGGAGCCACACCATGTAAAAGATCCGGAAAAGACTGCGGAAGTGTTGGCTCCTCTATTGGATGTGGAAGAAAGTTTTATTCTTGATATATTACAAAAGGGAATTAAAGAGGGCAAAGACCAGGTTGAATTCGGAACTCCTGGTAAAGAGCTTTCACAAAAAACAAAAGATAAAATCGATGCATTGGATTTACCTGGGATTAAATTTGAAAAGGAATCTATTCGCTATTATCCGAATGGCATGTTTGCCTCACAAATTCTCGGTTTTGCCCGTAAGCAAGAAGGTAAAATAACGGGCGTTACTGGAATAGAGAATGAAATGAATAAAATTCTAAGCGGTGAAAATGGACACATTTCTTATCAACGAGATAAATATAATACAAAACTATTAGATCCAAATGAAGTAATAAAAAAACCGGAGAATGGTGGCAATGTCTATTTAACGATTGACCAAAAGATTCAGACATTGTTGGAAGATGTTATGTCTCAAGTGGATAAGAAATATGAACCGGAGCGAATGACCGCCATTGTGATGAATCCGAAAACGGGTGAAATTTTGGCAATGAGTAATCGACCAAGCTATAACCCTAATAACCCTACGGATGTTAAGAATTGGTATAATGATGCGATATCAACGCCATTTGAGCCAGGATCAACGATGAAGATGTTTACATGGTCGGCAGCAATTGAAGAAGGTGTCTATAACGGGGAAGAATGGTTTGAGTCGGGCAGCTACAAAATAAGTGACCGAAATAAGCCAATTCGTGATTGGAAACAGTCATGGGGATCTATAACGTATGATGAAGGATTTCAACGTTCATCCAATGTTGCTGCAGCTAAACTAGTATGGGAGAAAATCGGCCCGGAAAAATACATGGATTATTTAAAAGCGTTTGATATCGATCAAGAAACAGGGATTGATTTACCTGGAGAAGTACCTGGTCAGATATTGTATAATTGGCCAATTGAAAAAGTAACGACTGCATTTGGACAAGGCACCACCATGACACCGATTCAGCAGATGAAAGCAGCTTCGGCAATTGCAAATGATGGAAAAATGATTAAACCATACGTTATTTCAAAGATAACCGACTCAGCAACAGGAGAGGTTATGAAAGAAAAATCTCCAGAAGTAGTTGGTCATCCAATTTCTAAAGAAACGGCAAAACAGGTAAGGGATTTAATGGGAACTGTTGTAACTGGAGAAAACGGAACAGGTAAAATTTATAACTTGGAAGATTATTCGATTGCTGGGAAAACAGGAACTGCGCAAATACCCGATTCAGAAAATGGTGGCTATTTAATAGGACAGGAAAACTATATTTTTTCTTTTCTAGGTATGGCACCGAAAGATGATCCGGAACTAATGATGTATGTATCGGTGAAACAACCGGATTTAGACGAGGAAAACTATGAATCTGGTTCTGTACCGGTTTCGTTTGTTTTTAATAATGTGATGAAAAATAGTTTGCGTTATTTGAATATCGAACCGGATAAAGAGGGAAAAGAAGCAGTTAATTCGATTAATGTGCCAAAAATAAAAGGTGAAAATACTAAAGCACTTAAACAAACGCTTACCGATCTGGGCTTACAAGTAATAGTTGTTGGATCAGGAAATAAAATAGTAGATGCAAATGCAGTAAAAGGGGATAAACTGTTGCAGAACGACCGGATCATTTTACTAACAGACAAACCAACAATGCCAAATATTACAGGCTGGTCGATGCGAGATGTGTTGCAACTGGCAGATTTACTGCAGGTGAAAGTCGAAACCTTGGGAAATGGCTACGTTAATAGTCAAAGTATCAAAGAAGGAACATCTGTGAAAAAGAACGATTACTTAGGTGTTGAACTCGCGCTTCCAGATGAAGAGAAGACAGATGAAAAAGTAGCAGAAGAATCAAAAGCACAGGAATAAAATAGTAGTAAAGATATAATCTAGCATAACGAACCTTAAGAAACAGTGTTCTATTCATATTTCTTCGTTCATATAGTGGATACAAGCCTACCTATGAAAAGGGGATGGAAGATGAAACGTGTATCTGCTGTTACCGTAAGAAAACGAATAGTCACTGTTTTTCTTTGTGGATTATTAGTACTCGCAGTTATTATTATTCGCTTAGGCTATGTCCAATTTATAATTGGTGACAAGTTAATGGCCAAAGCGAATAACTCCTGGACAAGGGATATTGAATTTCAGCCAGAACGAGGAAAAATTTTAGACACCAATGGTGATATATTGGCTGAAAATGTATCTGCCCCTTCCGTTGTAATAGTGCCGAGGCAAATAAAAAATCCACAAAAAACTGCCGAACAACTGGCAAAGGTTTTAGATTTGTCAGTTGAAAAAGCATATGAATACGTTACCGAGAACAGTTCACAGGTAAGTATTCATCCAGAGGGAAGGAAAATTTCTGAAGAGCAGGAAGAAACAATTCGAACACTTAATCTTGATGGTGTTTATTTGGCAAAAGATTCAAAGCGAAGTTATCCAAATGGTGACGATTTAGCGCATGTTTTAGGTTTTGCCGGCATCGATAATCAAGGATTAATGGGCTTAGAGCTCTATTACAATGACAAACTGAGTGGAGAAGAAGGAAGTTTATCCTTTTACTCGGATGCTAAAGGCAAGAAACTAGAAGATTTAGCCGACATTTACAAGTCACCTGTCGACGGTCTGGATTTAAAAACGACTATTAACTCCAAAGTGCAAACCATTATGGAACGGGAGCTTGATTTAGCCGTAACAAAATATAATCCTGATGGTGCTCTGGCGATAGCGGTTGACCCAAAAACCGGTGGAATACTTGGTATGTCGTCAAGGCCGAATTTTGATCCAGAAAATTATCAGGAAGTTGATTCAGACATATTTGACCGTAATTTACCTATATGGAAAACCTACGAACCTGGATCAACATTTAAAATTATTACGCTAGCCGCTGCTTTAGAGGAAGATCAAGTGGACTTGGAAAAAGACACATTTGATGACGATGGTTCTATTTCTGTCGGTGGTGCAAATTTGCATTGCTGGAAAAGTGGCGGGCATGGACATCAAACTTACTTAGAAGTCGTGCAAAACTCCTGTAACCCTGGTTTTGTTAACTTAGGTCTAGAACTAGGTAAAGAAAAATTATTTTCCTATATCCGGGATTTCGGTTTTGGTAAGAAAACAGGAATTGATTTGCAGGGGGAAGGAAACGGGATTCTATTTAAACCAGAAAATGTTGGACCAGTAGAATTAGCGACGACGTCATTTGGACAGGGTGTATCTGTTACTCCAATTCAGCAGGTCATGGCAGTGGCAGCTACGGTGAATGGTGGGTACTTATACAAACCCCACATTGCTAAAGAATGGATTGACCCACGAACGGAAGAAGTTGTTGACTCCGTTAAGACTGTTACCAAAGATAGGGTTATTTCTGGCGAGACATCTAAAGAGGTGCGCCGTGCATTAGAAAATGTCGTAGCGAATGGTTCTGGTAGGCCAGCATATGTTGATGGATATCGCGTTGGTGGGAAAACAGGGACAGCCCAAAAGGTTGGTCCAGATGGTAGGTATATGCAAAATAACTATATTGTTTCGTTTATCGGTTTTGCCCCTGCAGACGATCCAGAAATTGTTGTTTATGTTGCAATTGATAATCCGAAAGACACGGTTCAATTTGGTGGTGTGGTAGCTGCACCAATTGTTGGAACGATTATTGGTGATAGTTTACGAACATTAGGCATTGAGCCAAGAGAAGGTGGGCTGGAAAAAGATTATCAATGGCCAGACCAACCAAAAGTGGAAGTGCCGGATTTAGTAGGCCTTAAAAAGGGTGAGCTAACTGAATATCTGACAAACTTATCGATTGAAACAAATGGTGCAGGTGATTATATTATTGATCAAGCACCACAGCCTGGAACAAAAGTAGAACAAGGTTCAAAAATCAGAATTTATTTTTCCGATAAAAAAGATCGTGAATCGGATTAAATTTTGCTATAATCAATTATAAAAGAGGGTGGATCCACCCTCTTAAAAACGTATCCATATGAGAATACATATGTAGGATATTTTATTTAGTTAGGATGTTTAACATGAAAATAGCTGATATTCTTTCCGTATTGCCATTCTATGACGTTACGAACCTAATGGAGGGCATGGAAATCAACGCGATCGAAATGGATTCTCGTGAAGTAAAAAGTGGTGATCTATTTGTCTGTATTAAGGGATATACAGTTGACGGACATGATTATGTTCAACAAGCTGTTAATAATGGAGCAGTTGCTATTCTAGCAGAAAAAAGGCTTGATGTGGATGTCCCTGTCATTATTGTTGCAGACACGTCTCGTGCTGCCGCAATGCTCGCAACTAAATTTTACGATTACCCGACGAGAAAATTCCCACTAATCGGTATTACTGGAACAAATGGGAAAACAACGGTTACTTATCTGTTGGAGACCATATTTAAACAATTTAAAAAGAAAACGGGTGTAATTGGAACGATCCAGATGAAAATCGGTGATGAGAGCTATCCAGTGAAAAATACGACACCAGATGCATTGTTTTTACAAAAAGTGTTTGATCAGATGGTAAAGGAAAATGTAGAAACGGGTATTATGGAAGTATCATCCCATGCACTTGATCAAGGACGGGTATTTGGTTGTGACTTTAATATAGCGATTTTTACAAATTTGTCACAAGACCACCTGGATTATCATAAAGATATGGATGATTATTTACGTGCTAAAAGTCTTTTGTTTGCACAATTAGGGAATACTTATCATGACAAACAGAAAAAATTTGCCATTATCAATCAGGATGATCCGGCAAGCAAAATCCTAAAACGAAGTACGGCACAACATGTATTAACTTACGGTTGTAAAAACGAAGCACAGATTATGGCGACTGATATACAATTAGATGCAACCGTAACAAACTTTATTTTAAAAACGCCGAAGGGTGAAATAGCAATCAATAGCAAACTCATTGGTATGTTTAACGTATACAATATGTTGGCGGCAAGTGCAGCGGCAATTGCTGCAAATATCCCGCTATCAATTATTAAAACGGCATTGGAAAATATAACTGGTGTTAGTGGTCGTTTTGAACCCGTCCTTACTGGTCAATCATTTGCTACATTAGTGGATTATGCTCATACACCGGATTCGCTGGAGAATGTGTTACAGACAATTAAAGGTTTTGCAAAGCAAAACGTATATGTTGTTGTCGGCTGTGGTGGGGATCGTGACAAAACTAAACGTCCGTTGATGGCGGAGATTGCCTTAAAATATGCCGATCGAGCAATATTCACATCTGACAATCCGCGTACAGAGGATGCCCAATCCATTTTGGACGATATGACGGATGGATTAGAAGAAGATCATTTTGATGTGATTACAAATCGTAAAGAAGCAATCATTCACGCAATTGAACTTGCAAAAGCTGATGATATTGTGTTAATTGCCGGTAAAGGACATGAAACATACCAGCAAATTGGGAATGTGAAATATGACTTTGATGATCGGCAAGTAGCTAGAGAAGCAATTCAAGCTAAGGAGAATAGATAAATGTTATTTACGACAAATTGGCTTACCCGCTTTTTTACTGATTTTAAAGGGACAGCGTTAGAAGCAATTTCGATTGATGCTGTAATAACTGATAGTAGAAAAGAAACAAAAAATGCATTATTTGTTCCGCTTGTTGGTGATAATTTCGATGGTCATGACTATGTCAAGCAAGCATTTGAAAATGGTGCTGTAGCGGTGGTGTGGAACAAACAAAAAGAACTGCCCGCATTTTTGCCAACTGATTTTCCCGTGTTTTTCGTTGATCATACACAAAAAGCATTACAAACGTTGGCGGCAGCATATAGGGAAGAAGTTGATCCCATTGTAGTTGGTATAACTGGGTCGAATGGGAAGACAACAACGAAAGATATCACAGCTGCTGTCATGTCTTCAACATATCGGACTCATTGTACAGAAGGAAATTTTAATAATCATATCGGATTGCCATTAACGGTTTTATCGATGCCGAATGATACAGAAGTACTTGTACTGGAAATGGGAATGAATCATTTTGGCGAAATAGAAGAGCTTTCTAAACTTGCAAAACCAGATTATGCAATCATCACGAATATTGGCGAGTCCCATATCGAATACCTTGGGTCACGCGAAGGTATTGCAAAGGCAAAGCTAGAAATCATACAAGGTCTGAAACAAGATGGTTGCCTCGTTATTGATGGTGATGAAGCATTATTGAAATCACTAGATAAAAAGTCTAATGTTATATCATGTGGGTTTCAAAGAAATAATGATGTCATCATTAAACAAGCCACAATAAATCAGAACGAAACTGTTTTTGTTTTGTCTGATGGACATGAATATAAAATTCCGTTATTAGGGAAACATCATGCTAAAAATGCAACGTATGCTATAACACTTGCATCTCGGTTGAGGATACCTAAGGAAGTAATAATACAGGCATTACGTACATTGGCGTTAACATCTATGCGGTTTGAAATGTTAACTGGTACGAACGGTGTATCGGTTATTAATGATGCCTACAATGCTTCACCGACATCAATGAAGGCGGCTATTGAGGTTGTCAAACAAATGACGGGCTTTAACAATAAAGTCTTGATTCTTGGGGATATGTTTGAACTTGGGCAACATGCTGGTGATTTACACCAATCCGTTGCAACTGTCATCGATGATTCTATATCAGCCGTATTTACTTTTGGCGAACAAGCCGCATTGATTTCCCAAGCAGTTAACCGAGAAAACACTTCTATTGTTTGTAATCATTTTATAACGCGTAAAGAGTTGATAGATGCCTTGGAAGCTTATTTAAAACCAGATGCACTTTTATTGTTTAAGGCTTCACGTGGCATGCAGTTTGAATCGTTTGTTAACGCAATAATACATCCATAAGTTATATGGACGGTTTTGTACGAGGAGGAGAAACAGTGAATATATGGGTATTAATCATAACAATAGGAATCGCATTTCTAATAACCGTCCTTTTATCACCAATAGTTATTCCATTTTTACGGCGATTAAAGTTTGGACAAAGCATTCGTGAAGAAGGACCAAAATCCCATTTGAAGAAAACAGGCACCCCTACAATGGGTGGTGTAATGATTGTAATTAGTGTTGTTATTACGTCATTAATTATGGTTAGTAAAATTAGTTCGACCCCGATTGGATATGAGCTTTGGTTATTAATCTTTGTAATCGTGGGATATGGCCTTTTAGGCTTTTTAGATGATTTTATTAAGGTTGTAATGAAGCGTAATTTAGGCCTGACATCAAAACAAAAAATGCTTGGTCAAATAATAATCGCGCTTGTCTTTTATTTTATTTTAAACGCTAATGATTTCCCAACATATATCCAAATTCCAGGTACAAATATTCAATGGGAACTAGGATGGGGCTATGCATTACTAATAATTTTTATGTTAGTAGGTGCATCGAATGCTGTTAACCTAACAGATGGACTGGATGGCTTATTGGCAGGAACAGCGGTGATTGCTTTTGGAGCCTTTGGAATTTTAGCATGGTATGGCTTTCCGCAAAGTGAAGTACTCATATTTGCTTTAGCAGTTGTTGGTGCGTTACTTGGATTCCTATTATTTAATGCACACCCTGCAAAAGTATTTATGGGGGATACTGGTTCATTGGCACTTGGTGGGGCAATTGCAGCCATTGCAATCCTAACAAAATTAGAAATCATTTTAGTTATTATTGGTGGCGTCTTTGTGATTGAAACACTATCCGTTATTATTCAGGTTATTTCATTTAAAACAACAGGTAAACGCGTGTTTAAAATGAGTCCATTGCATCATCATTACGAACTGCTAGGGTGGTCTGAGTGGCGAGTTGTAACAACATTTTGGTTAATTGGACTTATTTTTAGTGCGCTTGGCATATATATCGAGGTGGGCTTGTCTTGAAAAAACTAACTGATTTTCCTTATCAACATGTACTTGTCTTAGGTTTAGCAAAGAGCGGAACAGCTGCAGCAAAATTATTACTTCACAATGATAAGCATGTACGAGTTAACGATGTGAAAGCATCTAAGGATGATGAAATCGTCAAAGAATTAATTAAGACAGGTGCGGAAGTTATTGTAGGATCGCACCCTCTTTCTGCCTTGGAAGGTATCGAGATTGTCGTTAAAAACCCTGGGATTCCATATGATAATCCCATTGTTAGCGAAGCACAAAAACGTAATATTCCAGTTATTACGGAAATCGAACTAGCTGGAAATATTGTTGAAGGATCAATCATTGGAATCACAGGTTCGAATGGAAAAACAACAACAACCATGCTGACAACTCAGATACTTGAGGCTAGCAAACAAGGGGTTCAGATTGCCGGGAATATTGGGACTGTTGCTACTGATGTTGCCAGCACATTAAAACCACATGAAAGATTAGTTGTGGAGCTCTCTTCGTTTCAATTAATGGGTATCCAAACGTTCAAGCCTAAAGTTGCCGTACTGTTAAATATTTTTGAAGCACATTTAGACTATCACGGTACATTTGCTAACTATAAAGCAGCAAAGTGTAATATTTTCAAGAACCAAGACAGTGACGATTATCTTGTTTATAATGCGGAAGAACCAATTGTTGTCGATGCTGTTCAACATGCCAAAGCAACAAAGGTTCCGTTTTCTGCCAAAAAACGGATGGAAAATGGTGCATGGGCTGATGATAGTAGCATTTATTTTAAAAGAGAAAAAATAATTGATTTAGCAGAAATTGTACTTGTTGGTGAGCATAACCTGGAAAATATTTTAGCCGCAGTATGCGCGGCAAAATTAAGTGGTGCAACAAATGAAGGGATACAAGCCGTTTTGACAACTTTTTCTGGTGTGAAGCATCGATTACAGTATGTTGATACAATTAACGGTAGACTTTTTTACAATGATTCAAAAGCAACGAATATTTTGGCGACACAAAAAGCATTATCATCGTTTCAACAACCAATTTTATTGCTTGCAGGTGGTCTGGATCGCGGTAATGGCTTTGCTGATTTACTACCGTATCTGAATAACGTTAAGACGATGGTGTTATTCGGGCAAACGAAAGAAAAATTGAAAGAGCTTGCTGATGAAGCGGATATTCATTCAGAACTGGTACACGATTTAGAATCAGCTGTTAAAAAAGCGTATGAAATGTCAAATCCTAATGATGTTATACTCTTGTCCCCGGCTTGTGCTAGTTGGGATCAGTATCGTACTTTTGAAGAAAGAGGAGACATGTTTATACAAGCTGTGCATACATTAATGTAGGGGCTTGTTTCAAACTTTGTCAGAGATAAGAAGTCGAAGGTCGGATTGCTAGTATTCTGGATGCGGTCCTTCGGCCTGAATAATGAGATGAAATAATGCCCCGATTCCAATCATGGATATGGGGTGTTTCTTTTGTTTCGAAATTTATTTAAGCAGCAAAATGCACCAGATTATACGTTACTTGGTGTGATTCTAGCATTATTACTTGTTGGCATTGTGATGGTTTACAGCTCATCCTATGTATGGGCCGAATATAAGTATGGTGACAGTATTTTTTATTTGAAGCGACAACTATTGTTTACTGGTGTTGGTCTTGTTGGCATGTTCTTTATCATGGCGATTCCTTATGGCACGTGGCATAAATATGCGAAAGTTATATTGTTTAGCTGTTTTGTCTTGTTACTGCTTGTATTAGTTCCAGGTATTGGAATGACAAGAGGTGGGGCACAAAGTTGGATAGGGGTTGGGGCATTTAGTATCCAACCATCAGAGTTTATGAAGCTTGGACTGATTATTTATTTGTCTGTCTATTTGGCAACAAATCAAAAATACATCACTTCGTTTAAAAAGGGTTTTTTACCATCGCTTTTGCTTGTGTTTACTGTGTTCGGATTAATCATGCTGCAGCCGGACTTAGGAACGGGTGTCGTACTTGTTTTAACGTGTATGGTCTTAATCTTTACTGCTGGTGCTAAATTGTCACACTTCATTGGGCTTGGAGGTCTTGGACTTGTAGGCTTTTTATTACTGATTATTTCTGCACCATACCGGATTAATCGTATAACTGCTTTTTTAAACCCGTGGGAAGACCCACAAAACACCGGATTTCAAATTATTCAATCACTTTATGCGATTGGACCAGGTGGATTAATGGGACTTGGTCTAGGGGAGAGTATACAAAAATACTTTTATCTGCCTGAACCGCAAACGGATTTTATTTTCGCAATTCTTGGTGAGGAACTTGGTTTTATTGGCGGAACCGTCGTTATTGGACTCTTTGGACTGTTATTTTGGCGGGGAATAAAAATTTCACTAGCTGCGCCAGATCCATTTGGACGCTTCTTAGCACTTGGCATAGTGTCGATGTTAACAATTCAAGTGATGATCAATATCAGTGTTGTGATCGGGCTAATTCCGGTTACTGGAATAACGTTGCCCTTCTTAAGTTATGGTGGATCCTCGTTGACACTAACACTTTGTTCGGTTGGGGTTTTATTAAATGTTAGTCGGTATTCAACGCTGTAATGGAAAAATTGTTTTCGCATTGTCTGTTCTTTCAGCCCTGCAACTAAAATACACGTATACTCCTGTGGGACAAGTGGTCAATGTCAGTCCACACAGTAAGGTATGGAGGCCACTGAAAAAGACGCTTTTGTAACAGATGAATAATTGTAAAGAAAAAGGAGACTTTTCATCCAATATGTTGATGAAAAGTCTCCTTTATTTTACACTTTTTCATTTTCGAATATGGTCGTTATATCAATTATCCGTACATAAGGGCCGGAAAAAAGCAAATAAAGACGAAACGTTGTTGTGACAGACCTTACAAATTAAAAAAACAAGGTAATGTGTACTACATATCCAAGCATAATCTATGATATAATTTTTGTAACAAGCGAAACGGCATTTTTGATGTGTCGTTTTATTTGTTAATTTATTGATAAAGGAAGAAATAGAATGGGCAAAAAGAAAATTGTTTCGATTGAAGACCGAATCCCTAAATTGAAACAAGCTCGGAAAAAGAAGGCAAACAGAAGATTAATATTTTATCTATCTATTTTTTTCCTATTGATAGCGGTCATTGTCTATTTGCAATCACCATTAAGCCATGTGAAAACAATCACCGTTACTGGTAATCAATTTGTTTCAAACAAAGAGGTTATCAACCAAAGTAAACTAACAACCAAAACAAATATATGGACAATTAATGAAGCGAAAGTAAAAGATGCACTGAAGAAAAATCCCTCCATTAAATCGGTTGAAATTGAGAAACAACTCCCATGGACAGTTAACATTCAATTGAACGAATATGAACGGGTGGGTTATGTAAGTAATAATGGTGATTTTTACCCGGTATTAGGAAATGGAAAAATATTAACAAAGCTTAAACAAAAAACAACTAACGGGGATGCACCACTATTAATGAACTTTTCGGACAAGTATTATTTACATAAGATGACAAATGAGTTACAAAAGCTACCAAAAAGTATTTTAAATATTATCTCGGAAATTCATTGGAAACCTACAGATGAAAATAAATATAAAATTTTACTCTACATGAATGATGGCTATCTTGTTGACGGAACGATTAGAGGCTTTTCGGAAAAAATGAACGTTTATCCATCTATTGTGTCTCAACTAAATCCGGATAATAAAGGGATTGTCCATATCGGTGTTGGTGCTTATTTCGAATCATTTGACAAAGAATCACAAGAAGGGGAAACGGACGATGAAATTGAGGGGTAAGCACGCTGTCATTTCGCTTATTCTGTTGATTTCCGGTTTTTTAGTGACATTCAGCTATCAACAAACAACGGAAAATCCCAAAGTTGTCCAATTGTCAGAAAAAAAGTGGGAAGAAAATTATCAATTTCGCCAACAAGCGATTGAATTAGTTGATAAAAATAAACAGCTACGGGATGAATTAGAAGAAAACTTGCAAAGAATTCAGGAGTTGGAAACTAAATTTGCTAATCAAGAGGAGCTGATTGGCAAATATGTTGAACAAAAGAAACGATTGCAAATTTTAAATGGAGACCTTACTGTTGGTGGTGATGGCGTCACGGTTACGTTATGGGATGCTAACTATATTCCTAATGAGCAAAACGCGAATGATTATATGGTACACGAAAGTCACATACATAAAATTGTTAACGAACTATTTAGTGCAGGCGCAAAAGCAGTAGCTATTAATGGACAACGTGTATTAAAGGATTCATATATTGCATGTGTTGGACCAGTGATAACAGTTGACGGTGTAGAATATCCTGCACCATTCGTTGTGAGTGCAATTGGTGACCCTGACGTACTCTATCCAAGTATTACATTAACAAATGGAGTTCGTGATCAATTGGTAAATGAAAATATTGAAGTCGGTGTAAGCGAAGAAAATAATCTGGTGATAAATGGCAAACATGCAGGGGAACAGTGATTAGTATGAAATCGAACTATAAAATAACCATCTTAATTATGTTTGCACTTGCTGGTTTTATTATTGCCATATCATTTCAGTTTTTCCAAGAACCAAAGAAAATAGATACGAGGGACACAAGGGATACTTGGGAATTAAAAGCTGATATTCAAAAGCAACAAAAAGTACAGCAAAAATTATATGCTGATATTCAAGAATCAGAAAAGATTATTAAAAAGTATGAGAAAGAGTCTGTAAATGAAACGATCGAAACGTTAAAAAAATCGGTCCAAAAACTAAAACAGGAAACGGGATTTATAAAAGCTGAAGGGAAAGGTATTGTATTTACATTAGCCCCTTTGTTTCAGGATGATCCCAATAGACAAGCATATCCAACAATGTCACCGGAACTTTTAAGCAGGTTCATGAACGAGTTAAATAAGTACGGTGCTATGGATACTGCGATAGAAAATGAACGTATCATAAGTCTTACAGCGATACGCGATGTTAATGGTAGTGTCTATGTCAATAATCATCCAATTCCTTCTCTACCTTTTGATATTACTGTCTTAGTTGATAATCCTGAAAAGTTACAAAGCTATATTGAATATAGTAATATTCGCGATGCATTTGCCGCTGAAAACATCAATTTAACCAGTGTAACGAAAGAAGAGCTTACACTTCCTGCATATGACGAGGAAATCCGCTTGAATTCAGTTGATGTAGAAGATGCTAAAGAAACGGATGGAGAAAAATAATGTGGTTACCTATTCTTTTTTTACTATTTGGGGTTATGTTAGGATTGCTAACAGATGTTCAAATTCCTGACGCATATACAAGTTATTTGTCAATTGTAATACTTGCGGTATTTGATACGCTATTTGGCGGCATCCGTGCGCATCTCGAAAAAAATTTTGATGACAAAATTTTTATTAGTGGTTTTTTGTTTAATAGTATATTAGCAGCATGTTTAGCTTTCATTGGTTTACAATTGGGAATTGATTTATACCTGGCTGCAGTATTTGCCTTTGGTGTGAGACTTTTCCAAAATTTAGCGATTATTCGGCGACATGTAATTGAAAAGTATTATTATTTTAAGAAAAAAGAAAAAAGTAATGGAAAATAAAAGGAATATGAAGGTTTTTTGTAGAATTACTCTATATATCTTTTATTTTTATGTGTATTCCTTTAGGATTTTAATTTATAATAAAAGAATAGAAGAAATGTGAATCTATCTGAAACATTTAATCAGATGCTTCTGAATTGGAGGTGCCTTACATGAACAACAGTGAAATACTAGTAAGCCTAGACGTAGGTACATCAAAAATAAAGGTTATTATTGGTGAAGTGTTAAATGATTCCTTAAATATTATTGGTGTAGGTTCTGCAAAATCAAATGGCATGAAAAAAGGTGCCATCGTTGATATTGACCAAACTGTACACTCGATCCGAAATGCGGTGGAACAGGCAGAACGCATGGTAGGAATGCAAATTGATCGTGTGGTTGTTGGTATTAATGGAAATCATGTTCAGTTGCAGGCTTGTCATGGTGTAGTAGCAGTTCAAAGTGAAAATAGGGAAATTGGTGATGAGGATATAACACGTGTCATTGATGGTGCGCAAGTTGTTTCCATTCCACCAGAAAGAGAAATTATTGATGTAATACCAAAGCAATTTATTGTAGATGGATTAGATGAAATAACGGATCCAAGAGGAATGATTGGGGTTCGCTTGGAAATGGAAGGAACAATTATTACTTGTTCAAAAACGGTTCTACACAACATTTTAAAATGCGTGGAACGTGCCGGATTACAAGTAGCCGATATTTGTTTGCAACCACTTGCAGCAGGTTCCATTGCCTTATCAAAAGATGAGAAGAATCTAGGTGTTGCATTAATTGATATTGGTGGAGGCTGTACAACTGTATCCGTCTTCGAAAGTGATCATTTAGTATCCACAAGTGTCGTTCCCCTTGGCGGAGATAACATTACGAAAGACTTATCGATTGGACTTCGGACGTCAACCGAGGAAGCGGAAGATATTAAACTAAATTATGGACATGCTTTCTACGATGATGCACAAGAAGATGAAACATTTAACGTATCCACTATAGGTAGCAATACATCACAAACATATAATCAATTACAAATTGCCGATATGATTGAAGCAAGATTGGAAGAAATCTATGCGTATGCTGAACGAGAAATTAGACGGATGGGATACCATGAATTACCAGGTGGATACGTGCTTACAGGTGGTACAATGAAAATGCCCGGTGTATTGGAACTTGCACAGGATTTGTACCAATCAAATGTTAGAATGTCTTTACCAGATTACATAGGCGTTCGGGAACCACAGTTTACTGCAGGGGTAGGAATCTTGCAATTTGCTTATCGTAATGCGAAAATACAAGGAAAAGAATTATTTCCATCTGTACTTGTTAATGCTTATGAAGAAAATCCGAAACGAACAAAAAAACAACCAAAAGCTGAAGAAACTACAGGGAAAAAGAAAAAAGAATCTGGAATCGCGAATTTGTTTAAATACTTTTTTGATTAAATAAGCGATCCTATTATTCTAAAGTTCTCGTAATTTTGCATATCTAGGAGGAACAATATATGTTAGAGTTTGACACGAACATGGATCAACTGGCTACAATAAAAGTTATCGGTGTTGGCGGCGGTGGAAATAACGCTGTTAACCGAATGATTGAACACGGTGTTGAGGGCGTTGAGTTTATTGCTGTTAATACAGATTCACAGGCGTTAAATCTATCAAAAGCAGAAGTGAAACTACAAATTGGTGGGAAACTAACTCGTGGTCTAGGTGCAGGTGCAAATCCTGAAGTTGGAAAAAAGGCCGCAGAAGAAAGTAAAGAGCAGATTGAAGAAGTGTTACAGGGTGCCGACATGATATTCGTTACAGCCGGAATGGGTGGCGGAACTGGAACGGGTGCTGCCCCAATTATTGCACAAATTGCCAAAGATTTAGGTGCATTAACAGTGGGTGTTGTAACACGTCCATTCACATTTGAAGGCAGAAGGCGATCGACCCAGGCCATTTCTGGTATAGATACATTGAAAAATAGTGTTGACACTTTGATTGTTATTCCAAATGATCGATTACTAGAAATAGTCGATAAAAACACACCTATGCTAGAAGCGTTCCGAGAAGCTGACAATGTACTTCGTCAAGGTGTACAAGGTATTTCTGATTTAATTGCAAAGCCAGGCCTAATTAATGTTGACTTTGCCGATGTTAAAACAATCATGTTTGATAAAGGATCTGCATTAATGGGAATTGGTATTGCAACTGGTGAAAACCGTGCAACAGAAGCTGCTAAAAAGGCAATCTCATCACCATTATTGGAAACATCAATTGATGGTGCACATGGAATCCTGATGAACATAACTGGTGGAGCCAATTTAAGTTTGTATGAAGTTCAAGAAGCGGCAGATTTGGTCACTTCAGCTGCTGATAATGAAGTAAATGTTATTTTCGGTTCAGTTATAAATGAGAACTTGAAAGATGAAATTATCGTTACTGTTATTGCAACAGGATTTGACGAAAATCAAAAAGTAGAACAACAACCAAAAAGTCGACCAGTTATCAATCATAAACAACATGCTGCAACTCGAGTAAATGAGGATATTCCCCAAAGAGAGCAGCAAAGGGATACGGGAAATCAACAACGTCCAAAGCCAGAGGAAGATACATTGGATATCCCAACGTTTTTACGAAACCGAAATCGAAATAGGTAAATATAGCAGGCAAAAAGAGCAAACGAGTTAGATCCTTATCTACTCGCTTGCTCTTTTTTTAATGTCAAATCGGGTATAGCAGAAGAGTATACGCCCATGTTAATTTCTTCAAACATTCGAAAAATACCATTCTCTGGAATTACAAGATTAGTGTTATGTAAACCGACAAACTCCCCGATAACTTGTTAAAATTAGCCCTATTATGCTTGCAAGAACTGACAGACTTTGCTGATCAAGTCCGCTATACTTCATTTATAGCATTTGTTTTTCAGTAAATGAATCTATTTTAAAGGCTCTTTTCGTAATGTTTGTTGTTTTATTAATTTCGTAGTTGATATAAAATGCGCACTAATTACCGCTACGGAAATACACTTCGCTTTCCGGGGGCGGCTGTTGAGCCTCCTCGTGCTAACGCACTGCGGGGTCTCACCGATGCCTCTCTTCCCCCGGGAGTCTACGTGTATTTCCTCCGCTGGTGTTGTGTTTACAAACCATTAACTGTAGTAGGACGTATTCTATAAAGTCGCATCCTACCACTTCACTAGTCCGGGTGAGCGGAGGGTGGTGACTCCTGCGGGAACAGCACGTGTCCGAAGACCCCGCAGAGTGGTTTGAAAAGGAGGGTCGACTAAAACCGCCCTTTGCGGACAACGTCGACATACCCCTCGCCGGGGCAAGGAGGCTGAGGCCGTGCCCGCGGAAAGCATCCATCCGGAGCGATCCCGGACGGCGGGATATGCACGTACTTATAGAAAAGAGCCCTGCAGTTACGTCGCACTTTATATCTATTGTCTAAAAAACAACAAATGTTTTCGATGGGGCGAGTAATAGCAGCCCCAATCTTTTAGAAAACAGCCAATTTAAATCATCATGATACTTTTAATACGGGAAAGGAAGAGTAGAGTGACAATTTACCTTGATGCTGTCTGGCTGTTGAATTTCCTGTTAGATATGATGCTCTTAATGCTTACCCAAATGTTAGCAAAAGATAGCACAAGAAAAATCAGGATATTTTTTGGTGCGTTTGTTGCATCCTTGATTGTGCCAATCTCGTTAATTTACCCGGAAACTATTATAACGACTACAGCCGGTAAAATTGTTTACTCTGTCGTTATTATTTTATGTTCATTTGGGTATTCTTCGTTCTATCGATTGATGAAAATGCTTTTTTTATTTTACTTTACAACATTCTCTATTGGAGGTGGTTTGATAGCAGTACACTTTTTGTTTCAAAATCCAATTGGGATTTCGTCCAATGGAATATTCACCTTTAATAAAGGATTTGGTGACCCTGTGAGCTGGTTGTTTATTGTGATAGGGTTTCCGATAATTTGGTGGTTTACGAAAAATCGTATGGACAAGCACGCCATAGAAAAAATCCGGTATGATCAGTTGTATCCCGTTACAATTCAGGTTAATAATCAAAGCAATTCAACTACTGGATATATTGATAGTGGAAATCAATTGGTAGATCCATTAACCAAAAAACCCGTCATTATTTGTGATGAACAATTTTTAATGCATTGGTTCTCAAAGGACGAATGGCGACTGCTTAAAGACGCACAAGAGGAGTTGGATTTTGATAAAATCCCGGAGCGGTGGAAAAAGAAGATTCAACTAGTACCATTTCAGGGGGTTGACGGAAAACGTCTGTTCATGCTGGCAATGAAGCCAGATCAATTGATTGTATACTACGATGAGAAAAAAATTGTGACGAATAAAATTTTAATTGGCTTTCAATTTGCCGAATTAACACATGATCAACGTTACCATTGTTTATTACACCCACAAATAATTAAATTAGCTGCTGTTCATTCAGCGTAGTTTGAGCAAAAGGGTAGTGTTTAACCGTTTTTGGTTTGTCATTTATTCGCCTTTAAAGGCAGTAAACCCTCAATGAATGAAGTTTTTATCGAGTATATAAAAAGGAGAGATAAACTTTGCGGAAATGGAAATTACGGATTCGATTATGGTGGTACAAAACTTTAATGAAACTAGGGTTTAAATCAGATGAAATCTATTATATTGGTGGAAGTGAAGCATTACCACCTCCATTATCCAAATCGGAGGAACAAGAACTTTTAGAACTTTTGCCAAAAGGAGATAAAGCAGCCCGTTCCATACTAATTGAACGGAATCTGCGGTTAGTTGTTTATATTGCGCGAAAATTTGAGAATACAGGAATTAATATTGAAGATTTGATCAGCATTGGAACTATTGGACTAATTAAAGCGGTTAATACATTTAATCCGGAAAAGAAGATCAAACTAGCTACGTACGCTTCTCGTTGTATTGAAAACGAAATACTTATGTATCTAAGAAGAAATAACAAATTGAAATCGGAAATCTCGTTTGATGAACCATTAAACATTGATTGGGATGGGAACGAATTGCTATTATCTGATGTACTTGGAACTGACGATGATATTATTACAAGGAACTTAGAAACAAATGTCGATAAACACCTATTAAAAAATGCACTATCACAATTAAATGATCGAGAAAAACAAATTATGGAACTTCGCTTTGGATTAATTGGCGAGGAAGAAAAAACACAGAAAGATGTAGCGGATATGCTTGGCATTTCACAATCTTATATTTCACGCCTGGAAAAGAAAATAATTAGGCGTTTAAAAAAAGAATTTAATAAAATGGTTTAGTCCTTATTTCTCGCAGGAATGAGCCAATTTTTTACCTTTATTAGCACTGTTTGTATTGCATAAAAAACCTTCTAGGGGGAGATACTGTCCATGAACAGCATCTCCAACTGGGAGGGTAGAACAGATGATAAGACATAAAGTAGAGATATGTGGCGTTGATACATCAAAGTTACCGGTTTTAAAGAATGAGGAAATGAAGAAATTATTTATTCAAATGCAAGAAGGAAACCTATCTGCACGAGAAGAACTTGTTAACGGAAATTTACGACTTGTTTTAAGTGTTATCCAACGATTTAATAATCGCGGAGAATATGTCGATGATTTATTTCAAGTAGGTTGTATTGGGCTAATGAAATCCATCGACAATTTTGACCTAGGACATAATGTTAAATTTTCCACTTATGCAGTACCAATGATCATTGGTGAAATTAGAAGATATTTACGCGATAACAATCCAATTCGCGTTTCCCGGTCATTGCGGGATATTGCCTATAAAGCATTGCAGGTTCGAGAAAAATTGATTAATAAAACATCAAAAGAACCGACACCAATGGAAATTGCAGAAGAAATGGGAGTTCCACACTCTGATATTGTTTTCGCCATGGATGCTATTCAAGACCCTGTATCGTTATTCGAACCTATTTACAATGACGGGGGAGACCCAATATTTGTGATGGATCAATTAAGCGATGACAAGGATAAAGATGACACATGGGTTGATAAACTTAGCCTGAAAGAAGGAATGTATGAATTAAATGCAAGAGAAAAAATGATCCTAAATAAACGATTTTTTCAAGGAAAAACACAAATGGAAGTCGCTGATGAAATTGGTATTTCTCAAGCACAAGTCTCCCGCTTAGAGAAGGCGGCCATCCACCAAATGAATAAACAGATGTTTGAATAACTTAACAACAAGCCGTATCACATTAAAGTGATGCGGCTTATTTTTTGCTGAAAATGATTTGAATTTGGACCTTCATGCATATAAGTGCGTGTTCAAAAGTCGCGAAATTAGAAGCAAGAAGGTCGTGGCGGCGTAGTTTTGATCACAAGACAAGCTTCACCGAATTCACATCCCACGATGGAAAAGTGATTTTCTTTTCCAAGGAGCGGAGAAACAAGCCAACGAAGAGATTCACCGCTTATCATTTGGTGACTTTTTGAACATCCTCTATAAGAAAATCTTACATGAAACTATCCCATCCTCGCATATAGTTTAGTAAGGTGGGTGAAGCATATGGTAAAGTTATCTGAGTTACAAATAAAGGAAATTATTGTGATTGATGATGGAACACGATTAGGACATTTTTCAGATCTGGAAATTGATGCAGAAACAGGCAAGATTATTTCGTTGATTTTAAGTGTAAAGGATAAGCAGGGAGGCTTTTTCGGTAAATCAGATGAAATGATTATTCATTGGAATCAAATTGAAACAATTGGCTCTGACGTTATCCTAGTAAAAAATGTGCAAACACCGTCATTATATCCGGATCAACATTTCATAGAATAAAAATTATGATAGAATGGTACAAGTTAGTGGTTTTTTTAAGGAGGACAATAAACATGACGGAAACATTTATGCATGCTACTAATTCGTTATTACATATAGAGAAATGGCAAAAATTAAATCCAAAATTACGAGTGGGTTTTACAACGAGACAGGGCGGTGTTAGCCAAAATTCATATAAATCGTTTAACCTAGGATTACATGTGGAGGACGATAAAACTCATGTTATGAAGAACCGACAGCAATTAGCACAAAAACTGGACTTTCCACTTGACAATTGGGTGGCGGGCGAACAAATCCATTCAACAGATATTGTCGAAATAAACCAACAAGATTTGGGGAAGGGTGCAATATCGTTTCAAGATTCATTAGAAAAGATTGATGGCATGATTACAAATGAAGCTGGGATATTATGTACTGCTTTTTTTGCCGATTGTGTGCCGTTATTTTTCTTTGATCCTGTAACAAATTATATTGGCATAGCCCATGCTGGTTGGAAAGGTTCTGTTCAGCGAATTGCGGGAAAAATGGTAGACAAACTACAAGCCGCTGATGTTGATATTGCCAATCTACTCGTTGCGATTGGTCCATGTATTTCACAACAAGTTTATGAAGTTGATGAGCATGTAATTCGTCATATACCAGAAAATATCTGCAAAAAAACAGCCATTATCCAAGAAAATGGTCATTATTTATTGGATTTAAAGCAATTAAATGTAGAAATCCTTTTACAATGTGGTATTATACGTCATAATATAGATGTAACTAATTATTGTACATTTCGCGATGATTCGTTATTTTTTTCACATAGAAGAGATAATGGGAAAACTGGTAGAATGTTAGGCTATATTGGCTATTCTACGTGATGATGCTAGGGAGGAGTAAAAGAAACAATGACAGTATCGGCAAATCTGCAAGAAATTCGCTCGAATATTAGACAAGCATGTGCAAACAGCAATCGTAATCCGGAGGAAATAACCATAATCGGCGTTACGAAATATGTTACAATAGAGCGAACAAAAGAAACAATCAACGCAGGGATTAACAATCTTGGCGAAAATCGTCTAGAAGGTTTTTTGGAAAAACATGAACACTTTCAAGATCAAGCGACATGGCATTTTATCGGTACCCTTCAGTCAAGGAAAGTAAAAGATGTTATCGATAAAGTGGATGTTATCCATTCGTTGGACCGTCTATCACTTGCAAAGGAAATAAATAAGCGGACAACAGCACCAATTGATTGTTTTGTCCAGGTAAATGTAAGTGGTGAGGAATCTAAGCATGGGTTGTCACCAGACGCTGTTATCCCTTTTTTAAATGATGTTCAAACGTATGAAAATATTCGTGTGGTTGGTTTAATGACCATGGCACCACATGTTAATGATGAGAAGCTACTGCGGGATACGTTTAGACATTTAGCAACGTTGAAAACCGCTATACAACAAGAGAATCTTCCACAAGCACCTTGCCACTATTTATCAATGGGAATGAGTAATGATTATCAGATAGCGATTGAAGAAGGGGCCACACACATTAGAATCGGTTCTAAATTGGTGGGGACAAACTAATTGAGGTGGTTATAATGAGTATTAAAAATAAAATTAAGACATTCTTTACGATGGATGATGAATATGAATATATAGAGGAAGAGCAGGAGGAGATTGAGTTGCCTGAAACGACATCAACACAACAGCGAAAAAACAATGTTGTGAATCTAAAAAGTATGCAGCAGCCATCGTCCAAAGTTGTGCTTTGTGAACCAAGATCATACAATGAAGTACAGGAAATTGCTGACAACATTGTTAACAAGCGTGCTGTTGTTATTAATTTACAAAGAATCGACCATACGCAAGCCAAACGAATTGTTGACTTTCTCAGTGGAACAGTTTATGCCGTAAATGGCGATATTCAAAAACTTGGTGCGGAAACATTCTTATGTACACCAGATAATGTTGATGTGTCAGGAACAATTTCTGAGATATTTGCAGGAGAAGATGAATTTGAAAAAGGATGGTAGGATGATATGATCCAGTTATTTAATATTTTAGATACGGCAATCGTCATATACAGTTATGCGTTGATTGTATATATTTTTATGTCATGGTTTCCCGGTGCACGTGAATCAGCGTTTGGGACGTTTTTGGCAAAAATCACCGAACCATATTTAGAACAATTTCGCAAAATCATTCCACCTTTAGGTATGATTGATTTATCACCAATCGTGGCAATTTTTGTCTTGTATTTAGCAAGGATGGGATTATTTGAGTTATTTAAAATAATCTTCTTATAAAAGGATGTTCAAAAAGTCATCAAATGATAAACGGCGAGTATCTTCGTTGACTATAAAGGAACTTCTATTAAGCCCACCCACGTCCTGTGGGTAACATAGAAATCAGCACCTCGTGTGCAAGCCCGGTCCAAGACTACGCCGCCTTGATCTTCTTGTTTCTAATTTGTCGACTTTTGAACATGTACTTAGGGTGAGAAATATGGATATTTATCAGCATTTTCGTAAAGATGAGCAACCATTTATTGATCAAGTTTTAACATGGAAAGAGCAAGTTGAAACAACGTATCAACCAAAATTGACCGATTTCCTAGATCCAAGAGAACAACAAATTGTGGAAATAGTAGTTGGTACGAACCATGATGATGTAAGACTACATAAACACGGTGGGGGATTACATACGGAGAGGAAGCGGATGATCATCGCTCCTTGTTATGATGTTATAGAAGAGGAAGATTTCAAGCTTACCTTAATGCAGGCATCGTATCAGAAAAAATTTATTACTTTATCTCACCCTGATGTTATGGGTGCATTTCTTTCGTTAGGAATAAAAAGAAAAAAACTGGGAGATATCCATGTCGCAAATGGTGTATTACAAATCATGATGGCGAGTGATATTGCTCCATATGTTTTGACTAATTTGACAGCAATTAAGAAGGCAACCATTAGATTAACGGAAAAGCCATTATCTGCTTTGTTAGAAGATAACGTACAATGGCAGGAAGCAGATAACACCGTTTCATCACTTCGATTAGATGCTGTATTAAAAGAAATTTATAACATATCCAGAAAGGATGCTACCCAATTTATTTCTAAGGGGCTTGTCAAAGTAAACTATAAAATAGTTGAAGAACGAGCATTTAGTATACAAGCTGGGGACCTTATCTCAGTTCGTGGTAAAGGAAGAAGTAAAGTGGTTACAATAAATGGTCAAACAAAAAAAGATAAATGGAAAATAACAACGGCAATCTTAAAATAATTTAAAAAGCGTGCAGGATTTTTTCAAGTTATGTCGAATTATAACGAACAAAGGACAATTATTTTTTAAAAAGTAGAAAGTATATAAGAGTTTCGTTAGTGGACGAGTAAACGCAAATTCGGGACGTTACGCTAAAGGCGTTTGTGCTTTCTTTAATCGATACGATATTTCGTAAGGAGGTGGCCTTTGTGCCATTATCACCATTAGATATTCATAATAAAGAATTTACCAGAAGCTGGCGTGGATATGATGAAGATGAAGTGAATGAATTTTTAGATCAAGTAATTAAAGATTACGAAATGACAATCCGTGAAAAAAAAGACTTACAAGAAAAGGTGGAACAGTTGACCGAAAAATTGGGACACTTTACGAATATTGAGACAACATTAAATAAGTCAATTCTAGTTGCACAAGAGACTGCGGAGGAAGTAAAAGGTAATGCGACAAAGGAATCAAAATTAATTATTAAAGAGGCAGAAAAAAATGCTGATCGAATTATCAACGAGGCATTAGACAAATCGCGTCGTATTTCCATGGATGTTGAAGAATTGAAAAAACAGGCAAAAGTATTCCGGACCAGGTTAAAAATGTTGATCGAAGCACAATTAGACATGATTGGTACCGATGATTGGGACGAACTGTTAGATACAGAAACGGGCGATGAACTAGAATTGGCAGAAAATAAGTCATAAACCTTGACGTTTATCGGATTTATGCATATAATTTTCACATGATTAATTAAATGAAAAAAACGATGACAGAGACAGTATAAAGGTATGAGTCTGTTTAGCGAGTCAGGAATTAGGTGGAAGCCTGATCAGAATACCTTTAGAAGATCACTCTGGAGTATCCATTCGAACGATTATCTAGTAGGTATGGACGGTTCATTCACGTTACGAATCTTGAGTGAATTTAAATGTGTATTTAAATTTATTAGGGTGGTACCGCGAGTCTTCTCGTCCCTTTTTGGGGATGTTGAAGACTTTTTTTATTCCACTATAAATGGAAAGTAATCTCAAAGTGATAGTAAAATTTTAGGAGGAAATATATGATGGATTACAAAGAAACCTTACTCATGCCAAAGACAAAGTTTCCAATGCGTGGGAACTTACCGAATAAAGAACCTGTAAGACGGAAAGAGTGGGAAGAAGCTGATTTGTATCAAAAAGGCCAGCAAAGGACGGAAGGCAGACCATTATTTATCCTTCATGACGGCCCTCCATATGCAAATGGTGATTTACACATTGGCCATGCGTTAAATAAGATTTTGAAAGATTTTATTACCCGTTACAAGTCAATGGCAGGATATCATGCACCATATGTTCCAGGCTGGGATACACATGGTTTGCCAATTGAAACAGCATTAACAAAAAAGAAAAAGGTCGACCGTAAGAAGTTAACAATTGCTGAATTCAGACAAAAATGTGCTGAATATGCTATGAAACAAGTGGATAATCAACGCGAACAATTTAAAGAACTTGGTGTACGTGGAGACTGGGATAATCCATATTTAACGTTGACGAAGGATTATGAGGCTGCACAAATCCGAGTGTTTGGCGAAATGGCCAAAAAAGGTTACATCTATAAAGGACTAAAGCCTGTTTATTGGTCACCTTCTTCTGAATCGGCATTGGCTGAAGCAGAAATTGAGTATCATGATAAACGTTCGCCATCTATCTATGTTGCATTTGATGTAACAGATGGGAAGGGATTGCTAGATGGTGGAGAAAAATTTGTAATCTGGACGACAACGCCATGGACAATTCCAGCTAACTTAGGAATTAGCCTACATCCCGAATTTGATTATGTTGTTGTTCAGGTAAACGATGAAAAATTTGTAGTTGCCGAAGAATTGTTATCTGCTGTTGCTGAAGAATTAGACTGGGAAAATCCAGAAGTTGTAAAAACATTCAAAGGAAAAGAAGCAGATCGAATCGTAACGAAGCATCCGTTTTATGATCGCGATTCCCTGATTATGTTAGGTGAACATGTAACAACAGATGCTGGTACCGGTTGTGTCCATACAGCACCAGGACACGGGGAAGATGACTTTTACGTATCTAGAGAATATGGAATAGAGGCATTATGTCCTGTGGATGAAAAAGGTGTTTTCACGCATGAAGCTCCGGGATATGAAGGCATGTTTTACGATACAGCGAACAAGGCTATTACTGAAAAATTGGAAGAAGTTGGGGCATTATTAAAATTAAAATTTATCACTCACTCCTATCCACATGATTGGCGGACGAAAAAACCAACCATTTTCCGGGCAACATCACAGTGGTTCGCGTCGATTAAAGATTTCCGTCAAGATATTTTAAACGAAATCAAACGGATCAATTGGTATCCAAATTGGGGTGAAACACGTCTTTACAATATGGTTCGTGATCGTGAAGACTGGTGTATTTCCAGACAGCGCACATGGGGTGTCCCAATTCCAGTATTTTACGGAGAAGATAACCAACCAATCATTACCGATGAAACTATTGAACATGTATCTACATTATTTGCTGAGCATGGATCAAATATCTGGTTTGAGTGGGATGCTAAAGAACTGTTACCTGAAGGGTTTACTTCCGAACATAGCCCTAATGGCAAGTTCACGAAAGAAGTAGATATTATGGATGTGTGGTTCGATTCGGGATCATCACATGAAGCTGTGCTAGTTGGACGTGACGATCACAGACGACCGGCAGATGTGTATTTAGAAGGAAGTGACCAATATCGTGGCTGGTTCAACTCATCATTGTCAACTGCTGTTGCGGTAACGGGCAAAGCACCATACGAAAATATTATTAGTCATGGATTTACACTTGATGGTGACGGAAGAAAAATGAGTAAATCACTAGGGAACGTTATTCAGCCTTCCAAAGTGCTTAAACAACTCGGTGCTGATATTTTACGTTTATGGGTATCTTCTGTTGATTATCAGGCAGATGTGCGAATCTCGGATGATATTTTGAAACAGGTATCCGAAACATATCGTAAAATCCGTAACACATTCCGATTTATGCTTGCCAATATTGCTGATTTTGACCCGGCTAAAGACCGCGTTCAGGATGCAGATTTAGAAGAAGTTGATCGCTATATGCTGCATCGTTTACAAAACGTCATCGTAAACGTCAAAGAAAGCTACGATAATTATGAGTTTTCACCGATTTATCATCAGATTCATAATTTCTGTGCGGTGGATTTAAGCTCATTCTATCTAGATTTTGCTAAAGATATTTTATATATAGAAGCAGCAGATAACCACCGTCGCCGAAGTATCCAAACGGTGTACTATGATATTTTAACGAGTCTTGTACAGTTATTAACACCAATTATTCCACATACAGCAGAGGAAGTGTGGGAATACATTTCAGGTACAGAAGCGGAATATGTACAATTAACTGACATTCCTAAACCAAAGACTGTTTTTGAAAATAAGGAAACACTGGAAAAATGGGATCACTTTATGAAGGTTCGTGATGACGTCTTAAAAGCATTGGAAGAAGCACGAAATGAAAAAGTAATCGGGAAATCACTTGAGGCAAAAATAACGATCGTTGCCAAAGATGCACAGACAAAAGCAGTGCTGGAACAAATTCCGTATTTGCATCAGCTGCTGATCGTGTCGGAAGCTGACGTTGCCGAAAATGTTGAAGGTGCGAGTGAATATCGCTACGTCCATGTCAAAGTAGAAAGACATCCTGGTGAAAAGTGTGAACGCTGCTGGGTTGCTTCGGAAACAGTTGGCGAAGATCACGACCATCCGGAATTGTGCACGCGTTGTGCGGATATTGTGAAGGAACACTATACAACTGCATAAATTTAAATGGCAGAAAAATCCTCCTCATACAAGGCAGAGGGGGATTTTTTATGATACTATGTTAAGTGAGATAGTTTTCTAAGGAATCGGAGGAAGGCATACATGTACTGGTACTACCTTATCGCACTGGTCATCATTGGCATTGATCAGCTGACAAAGTGGATTGTTGTAAAAAACATGGATTTGTACGAACAAATTACGGTTATAAAGGACTTTTTCTACTTCACGTCGCATCGTAATAAAGGTGCAGCATGGGGGATATTACAGGATCAAATGATCTTTTTTTATGTCATCACTGCTATCGTTATCATAGGTGTAGTTTTCTACATGCAAAAGTATGGACGCGAGAGTAAGTTGTTGGCATTGTCACTTAGTCTGATTTTAGGCGGAGCAATTGGGAACTTTATTGACCGGGTTTTCCGTCAAGAGGTTGTCGATTTTCTTGATTTTATTATTTTTAACTATGATTTTCCTATCTTCAATGTTGCCGATTCAGCTTTATGTGTAGGTGTTGTCCTAGTATTAATTGCGACTTTTATCGATGAGAAAAAGAAAGGATCAGTAAAATGATGAAGCAACAGTACGAAGTAAAAGCAGAGCAAAATAAAATACGAATTGATAAACTGTTGGCTGAAATTAATCCGGATAACTCACGTTCACAAGTACAAACGTGGATAAATCAGGATATGGTAACCGTCAACGATAAGATTGTGAAGGCTAATTTTAAGTGCCAGCCAGGGGATGTAGTAAAGTGGTCTATTCCAGAAACTGCGCCATTATCGATTAAGCCAGAAGATATTCCACTTGATATTGTTTATGAAGATCATGATGTTATCGTTGTGAACAAGCCTAGAGGGATGGTTGTTCATCCATCTGCAGGACATGCCAGTGGAACACTTGTAAATGCACTGCTTCATCAATGTAGTGATTTATCAGGAATAAATGGTGTGGAGCGGCCGGGCATTGTGCATCGTATTGATAAAGATACAAGTGGGTTATTAGTTGTTGCAAAAAATGATCTGGCACATGCTTCGCTCGCCGAACAACTTCAGGCAAAAGATGTGGAACGCAAATACGAGGCAATTGTGCATGGGGTAATTGAACATGAAAATGGCTTGATTGATGCTCCAATTGGCAGGGATCCTAAGGACAGGCAAAAGATGGGAATTGTGGAGGAAGGAAAACCTGCTGTTACACATTTCAAAGTATTGAATCGCTATCAACACTTTACCCATGTTGAATGTCAATTGGAAACAGGAAGGACACACCAAATTCGCGTCCATATGAAATACATCGGTTATCCGTTGGTTGGCGATCCTAAATATGGTCCAAGAAAAACATTAAACATTGATGGACAGGCACTACATGCAAAAATATTAGGGTTTACTCATCCGCGGACAAAAGAATGGCTGTATTTTCAAGTAAACGCGCCAAAAGTATTTCAGGATTTGCTAACACAAATTGAAAAAAAGTATTGACAGATGGAAACGAATTTGAAATAATAAATTCAGTGAAATAATGATCCTTTAACATTTGGTCCCGTGAGGCTAAAAAGGAAACGGAATACAAAGCGTTATCGACTTACGTATATCCAAATCCCTTTTTTCCTTATGGAGAATAGGGATTTTTTAATAGGAGTGTTTAGGTGAAAAAAAAGACTGAAGTACTTGATCAAGCCGCAATTAACCGGGCGTTAACCCGAATTGCTCATGAAATTGTAGAAAAAAATAAAGGTGGAGAAAATCTTGTTTTGGTTGGAATTAAGACAAGAGGGGTTCCTATTACAAAACGGTTACAGGATAAAATTAATCAAATAGAAGCTGTAACTGTACCAACCGGTGAATTAGACATTACCCTTTATCGCGATGATTTAGAAAAAACGGTAGCAAACAATGAACCAGAATTAAAAGAAACGAATATTGAAATTGAACTAACAGGTAAAAAAGTAATATTAATCGATGATGTTCTCTTTACGGGTCGAACCGTACGTGCTGCAATGGATGCAGTTATGGATTTAGGCAGACCATCGCAAATTCAACTCGGTGTATTAATCGATCGTGGTCACCGGGAACTACCAATTCGTGCTGATTACGTCGGAAAAAATATCCCGACGTCAGATAAAGAAATAATCGTTGTCCAACTCAACGAAACAGACGAATCGGATCAAGTAGCCATTTATGAAAAATAAAAAATAGAACCTTTAATTAAATCCAGAGAGATTTACAAGGTTGTGAAAGAATACGTGTATCCAACTACACGTGTACCTCTTTGCGACCTTTCGCAAAGAGGTTTTTTTAATGAGGATCTTTTCGTAATGTTTGTTGCTTTTTAATTTCGTAGTTAATAGAAAATGTGACGTAAGCTAAAAGTGCAATCTGTTAAAATGAACAACCTTTTAGCGAAAGTAAGACTTTCTACCACCGCAGCCCGTATATACTTCGCTTTCCGCGGGCGGCTGGAGAGCCTCCTCGTGCTAGGTGCTCGTCATGTTGCAAGTAATTCGGTGAAGTATCACTCCTCGCAACTCGAAGCTGACTCGGTAGAAGTTTTGCTCGTCGCACTGCGGGGTCTCACCTAGGCCTTTCCTCCCGCAGGAGTCTGCGTATATACGGGCTGCCAATAAACGCATTCATTACTTAAAAGATAAATGAAGTGGGTGGTAACCAGCGTAGGAAACACGTAGACCTTGGAAAAACAACGGCTGAAAATTTTGCTGGAGTACTCCAATCATCTATCAAAAGAGTAAATAGTCATTGTGATTTAATCAAGCGGTAAATAAATGTAATTAGATTATATAGCACAACACCAGTGAAGGAAATACACGTAGACTTGCGGGAAAGCGAAGACGATGAGACCCCGCAGTGGGCGGTTTTCTCACGAGGAGGCTCATCGCGAGCCCACGGAAAGCGAAGTGTATTTCCGGAACGGCAGTCCATCATCTCAATCTACATTGCAGTTTATAGATACTGTGTAAAAACAACAATCTTTAAGAAAACAGCTTAATGAAAAGAAGGAGGAGCTTATGCGAAACTTCATATCTGTCAATCAATTATCTACGGAAGAAATTTTTTCGATCATGGAAACAGTAGAAAAAATTCGCAACCGGGAGTTAGTACCGATAAGGCAAAAGCTATTCGCCGCAAATTTGTTTTTTGAGCCAAGTACACGAACAAAGATGAGTTTTACCGTAGCCCAAAAAAAGCTAGGCCTTGAAGTATTGGACTTTCATAGTGAATCGTCAAGTGTTTTAAAAGGCGAGACATTGTATGATACAGCAAAAACGTTTGAAGCGATTGGGGCAAACATGCTTGTGATCCGTCATGAGGAAGACACGTGGTATAACGACTTACTATCAGGTCTGCAGATTCCCATCATTAATGCTGGATCGGGTAAAGGAGAGCATCCGACTCAGTGCATGCTTGATTTAACAACAATCTATCAGGAATACGGTTATTTTAACGACTTGAATGTAGTAATCGTTGGTGATATCAAGCATAGCAGGGTCGCCCGATCCAATGCCTATGCACTAGAGAAACTAGGTGCAAACGTTTATTTGTCCGCTGCTCCGGGTTTTGCCGATGATACATTGGATTTTCCTTATTTATCAATGGATGAGGCCGTAAAAACATGTGATGTTGTCATGCTACTGCGAATCCAGCATGAGCGTCACGAGGCATCATATGAAAATTCCAGCTACCTTGAGAGGTTTGGCCTGACAGAGGAACGCGAAAAGCAAATGAAAGAAAATGCGATCATCATGCATCCCGCGCCTATTAATCGTGATGTGGAAATTGATGGTAGCTTAGTAGAATGTGACAGATCAAGGATTTTTAAACAAATGGAAAATGGTGTTTATGTTCGTATGGCAATCATGACGAAATTACTTAATGAATGGGGGATTATCAATGATACTTTTAAAAAACGCGAAAAGACTTCGGCCTGACAATGAAGTGGAAGACTGTGATGTGTTAATCGGGGATGGGGAGATTAAAAAGATAAATTCATCCATAACAACGAATGCTGCACAAACCATTGACTGTAAAGGAAACATGTTATTCCCTGGCTTTATTGATGTCCATATCCATTTACGCGAGCCAGGTGGTGAGCATAAAGAAACGATTAAAACCGGGACACAGGCTGCGGCTAAAGGTGGATTTACAACTGTATGTGCTATGCCAAATACCAATCCTGTGCCTGATAATACCGAAACAGTCAACGAATTATTAGAAAAAATCAATCAGGATGCGGTCGTTCGGGTGTTGCCCTATGCAGCAATTACGAAAGGGTTAAAGGGAGAAAAATTAACGTCAATTCGTACATTAGCGGAAACGGGTATTTTTGCTTTTACCGATGATGGTGTAGGAATTCAAACAGCTGATTATATGCTACGCGCAATGAAAGAAGCTGCTGCTTGTGGAATGCCGATTGTAGCGCATTGCGAAGACAATTCAATTGTTTATCAAGGGGTTGTGCATGATGGAGAGGTTAGTGAACGATTACAACTTCCCGGAATCCCTTCATTGAGTGAATCTGTTCAAATTGCTCGTGATGTTCTATTAGCTGAAGCTAGTGGCTGCCATTATCATGTTTGCCATGTTAGTACGAAAGAATCTGTTCGCGTTATTCGTGATGCCAAAAAAGCTGGAATTCACGTGACAGCAGAGGTTACCCCGCATCATCTAATCTTAAATGAAACGGCTATTACGGAAGATGATGCCAATTTTAAAATGAATCCACCATTACGATCGATTGCCGATCAGGAAGCATTACTTGAAGGCTTGCTTGATGGAACAATTGATGTTATCGCAACCGACCACGCGCCACATGCAGAAGCTGAAAAGGCACCAGGATTTTTGAGGGCGCCATTTGGAATTGTTGGCTTGGAAACAGCTTTTTCATTACTAAATACGTACCTTGTTCAAACAAATAAATGCTCCCTTCATCAGCTAATTGGGTGGTTAACGAGTAAACCGGCGGATGTGTTTGGATTGCCATATGGGCGACTAGAAGAAGGCGCTATCGCTGATCTAACACTTGTTGATATGGAAAAAGAAACACAGATTAATAAACACGGATTTTCTTCTAAAGGAAAAAACACACCTTTTCAAGACTGGAAGGTTACTGGTGTGCCCGTGATGACAATTGCTGAAGGAAAAATCGTCTATGAGGAGGATACACATGCTACAACGACAACTTGTTCTTGAGGATGGCACTGTTTTTATCGGTAAAGGATTTGGAAGTGAAAAGCCAACCAGTGGCGAAGTCGTGTTTAACACTGGAATGACTGGATACCAGGAGATTATTTCTGATCCATCGTACTGTGGACAAATCGTTTTGATGACATACCCGTTAGTCGGAAATTACGGCATTAACCGGGACGATTTTGAAACTGTAACACCATTTATCCAAGGGTTTATCGTAAAAGAATATTGTGAACAACCATCTAATTTTCGCAGTGATGAAAGTTTAAGTACCTTTTTAAAGGCAAATGATATCCCAGGAATTGTTGGTATTGATACAAGGAAATTAACGAAAATTATTCGCCAGCATGGAACAATGAAGGGATGTATTACTTCCATGGACGAACCGGTTGAACGAGTCATGGAACGGCTAAGAAAAACACCGGGGCAAACCAATTTGGTACAGCAAACATCTACAATAAAACCATATGTTGTGCCTGGTAGGGGCCATAGAATCGTCTTAGTGGATTTTGGAATGAAGCATGGTATTTTACGTGAGTTAACAAAACGATACTGTCATGTAACGGTTGTACCATACAACTATGGTGCGGAAAATATTTTACGATTAAAACCGGATGGGATCATGTTGACAAATGGCCCTGGAGATCCAAAAGATGTACCAGAAGCGATTGAAATGATCAGGGAAATTATCGGGAAACTCCCGTTGTTTGGAATTTGTTTAGGCCATCAGTTGCTTGCCTTGGCATGTGGTGCGGACACAGAGAAAATGAAGTTTGGTCATCGAGGTGCAAATCACCCCGTAAAGGATTTGGAAAAAGGTATAACGTATATGACGTCACAAAATCATAGTTATGCAGTTACACATGCTTCCATAAAGCGAACAGACTTGCAGATCACACAAATGGCTTTAAATGATCATAGTATCGAAGGAATCAAACATACAGTTTATCCGGCATTTTCCGTCCAATATCATCCAGAAAGCTCTCCAGGTCCAGAAGATACGAATCAATTATTTGACGATTTTCTGCAAATGATTAAGCAAACGAATGCCAAAAATGAGGAGGAAGTTTATGCCTAAAAATACAAACATCCAGAAGATCCTTGTAATCGGGTCAGGTCCTATTGTCATTGGTCAAGCAGCGGAATTTGATTATTCCGGAACACAAGCATGTCAGGCGCTAAAAGAGGAAGGCTACAATGTAATTTTGGCTAACTCGAATCCTGCTACAATTATGACGGATCACACTGTAGCAGATAAGGTATATATGGAGCCACTTACAACAGAGTTTTTAATCAAAATCATTCGTAAGGAGCAACCAGATGCCTTACTTCCAACACTTGGTGGGCAAACCGGCTTGAATCTAGCGGTGGCATTAGAGGCTACTGGTATTTTAGCAGAATACAATATTGCGTTACTAGGAACTTCCTTGGACGCAATTCAACAAGCGGAGGATAGAGAGAAGTTTCGGTTGTTAATGCAGGAATTGAACGAGCCTGTTCCAGATAGCCAAATTGTTAATTCAGTCGACCAAGCGTGTGATTTTGCTGAAAAAATTGGTTATCCAGTCATCGTCAGGCCAGCCTACACCTTAGGAGGAACAGGTGGTGGGATGTGTTACAGCGAAGCAGAACTAAGAGAAATTGCCCGGAACGGACTAGCACTTTCACCAGTTCACCAATGCTTAATTGAAAAAAATATCGCCGGCTTTAAAGAGATTGAATATGAAGTGATGCGCGATAAAAATGATCAGGCAATTGTTGTATGTAACATGGAAAACGTTGATCCGGTCGGAATTCATACTGGTGATTCAATCGTTGTTGCACCATCCCAAACATTAAGTGATCGTGAATACCAGTTACTTAGAAATGCTTCATTAAAAATTATCCGGGCATTACAAATTGAAGGTGGCTGTAATGTGCAACTAGCACTAGACCCTGATAGTTTTAACTATTACATTATCGAAGTAAACCCGCGTGTCAGTAGATCCTCTGCATTAGCATCGAAAGCAACGGGATATCCGATTGCAAAAATGGCAGCAAAAATTGCAGTAGGTTTAACACTTGATGAAATTATAAATCCTATTACGGGTAATACCTATGCATGTTTTGAACCTGCACTCGATTATGTGGTTACAAAAATACCGCGGTTTCCATTTGATAAGTTTGTATTAGGTGACCGTAATCTCGGTACTCAAATGAAAGCGACAGGCGAAGTTATGTCGATCGGCCGTAATTTTGAAGAGTCACTACTAAAAGGCGTCCGTTCTCTTGATATTGGTACCGAAGAACTTTGGTTGAAGAGTTTAGTCGATCTTACGCTTGATGAACTTACAAAAAGATTGCAAAAAGCGGATGATGAACGATTGTTTGTCCTTGCCGAAGTAATCCGGCGTGGCATGACAGTTGAGGAAATTTTTCAACTGACGAAAATAGATCGATTCTTCCTAGTAAAACTGGAAAAGTTAGTTGCACTGGAAAATAAACTAAGGAACAATGTATTTTCACTAGCTATTTTAGCTGATGCCAAACGACTAGGGTTTTCCGATACACATATCGCGCGTCTATGGAATGTGTCAGTGGATAAAGTATATGAAACAAGGATGCAGCACACTATTAATCCTGTATATAAGATGGTTGATACATGTGCAGCAGAATTTGCATCAGAAACACCCTACTTCTACAGTACCTATGAAGAAGAAAATGAATCCATTGCATCTGATCGTAAAAAAATTCTTGTGCTTGGGTCTGGTCCAATCCGAATCGGCCAGGGGATTGAGTTTGACTATGCAACAGTTCATTCAGTATTGGCGATTAAGGAAATGGGCTTTGAAGCGATTATTATGAATAACAATCCAGAGACAGTGTCAACGGATTTTAGCATTTCCGATAAGCTTTATTTTGAACCACTTACATTAGAAGATGTGATGCATGTGATCAATTTGGAACAGCCTGAAGGGGTTGTCGTCCAATTTGGCGGTCAGACGGCAATTAATTTGGCTGAAGGACTAGAACGGCGTGGTGTAACGATTTTAGGGACAAATTTAGAAGCAATCGATAAAGCGGAAGATCGTGACAAGTTTGAACAGCTATTAAATGATTTACATCTGCTACGTCCAAAAGGAAAATCGGTTTTGAAACTTGATCAGGCGTTAGAAGTTGCTCATGATATTGGTTATCCAGTTTTAGTTCGGCCATCATATGTGATCGGTGGTAGCCGCATGGAAATTGTGTATGATGATGAAGAACTTCATGCATATTTAGCAAAATCATCTGACACCGATAGTGAGCATCCAATTTTGATCGATAAATATATAACAGGTATTGAAGTGGAAGTAGATGCGATTAGTGATGGAGAAACAGTCATTGTTCCTGGGATCATGGAACATATTGAACGTTCAGGTGTCCATTCAGGAGACTCGATAGCAGTGTATCCACCACAACGCATAAGTGAGACGGCAAAACAAAAATGTATGGATGCAACCGTGAAAATAGCCCGTGAACTAAATGGAAAAGGGTTAATCAATATTCAATTTATCATTCGTAATGATGAGGTTTATGTGTTAGAAGTTAATCCGCGAGCGAGTAGAACGATCCCATTCTTGAGCAAAATTACAGGAGTAACAATGGCAAACTTGGCAACGCGATGCATCTTGGGTGAAACGCTAGCAAGCATGGGGTATACATCAGAAATACTACCTGAGCAACAAGCTGTTTCGGTAAAAGTTCCGGTATTTTCTTTTGAAAAATTACGAAGTGTTGACACCATTCTTGGACCAGAAATGAAATCGACCGGTGAAGCAATCGGGCATGATAAAACATTGGAAAAAGCCCTTTACAAAGGCTTAGTAGCTTCTGGCCTGTCAATACCCCAAGAAGGTGCGGTATTGCTGACGGTAGCTGATAAAGATAAACAAGAAGTGCTGGGAATCGCAAATCGCTTTCACCAGTTAGGTTTTCAGTTATATGCAACAACAGGAACCGCTGCGTTTGTACAGCAGCATAACATTCCGGTAATTGAAGTAGGAAAAGTTGGCTCGGATGAACCAAATGTATTGTCAATCATTGAAAATGGTGATGTGCAATTTGTTGTTAACACCTTAACGTCAGGTAAAAAACCACGATCTGATGGGTTTAGAATTCGCCGGGAAGCGGTTGAACATGGCATTGCTTGTTTCACAAATTTGGATACTGCGAATGCCATTTTGAATGTCATTGATTCGACAACGTTTAGTGCCAGTCCATTGACAGGCAAGAAAGTGGTCGTGTCATGAAGCAGCCTACAGAGATGGTTGTAGACTCGGTGCGTGAGATCGCCTTGGATACCATTGAGATGACACTAAAAAACTCTCATGTGGCAAAAACAGCCAAGCCCGGACAATTTCTGCATTTGCTTGTAGAAGGACATACATTACGCAGACCAATCTCAATTGCAGATGTTGACCAAGTGAAAGGGAACGTTATGATTTTGTTTAAAAAGCTTGGTAATGGAACCAAACAGTTGGCATCTTATACGTGTGGAATGAGCATCGATGCACTAGGACCAAACGGGAATGGCTTTACCAAAGATTTATCTTCGGGGAAAACAGCCTTGTTAATTGGTGGGGGAATTGGGGTTCCTCCGCTATATAACCTGGGGAAAGAATTCCATAGTAAAGGAGTCAACGTAAAAGCAGTACTAGGTTTTCAAACTAAGAAACATATTTTTTACGAAGAAAAGTTTCAGGAACTTGGTGAAACTTACGTGGTTACGGATGATGGTAGCTATGGACATCAAGGGTTTGTAACGGATGTTTTGGATCAGATTGGAGATTATGATTGTTATTTTTCCTGTGGCCCAATTCCGATGTTACAAGCAGTAACAAAAAAGCTGTCTGGCAAGCCCGGGTATGTTTCGCTGGAAGAGCGGATGGGCTGTGGGGTCGGTGCTTGTTTTGCCTGTGTTATTCCTACTGAAACTGAAGGTGGATATAAAAAAATCTGTAAGGATGGTCCTGTATTTGCCGCAAATGAGGTGGTATTATGACAAATTTAACTGTGAATCTACCTGGTTTAAAACTCAAAAATCCGGTTATGCCTGCATCTGGCTGTTTCGGTTTTGGTAGGGAGTATAGCGAGTTTTACGATTTAAATATTCTTGGTGCCATTATCATGAAAGCAGCAACTAGTGAGGTCCGTTATGGGAATAACACCCCACGGGTTGCGGAAACAGTTTCTGGAATGTTAAATGCGATTGGCTTACAAAATCCTGGTGTCGAAAAGATTATTGATCATGAGGTAGCAAATCTGGCAAACTATGACATTCCAATTATCGCTAATGTGGCTGGGAGTACGTTAGAAGAATATGTGCAAGTTGCTCAAGCATTTAATAGAACAAACGGAGTTCATGCATTAGAATTAAATATTTCCTGTCCGAATGTAAAAGAAGGAGGAATCCAATTTGGGACAGACCCAAGTATGGCGGCTACCGTAACTAAAAAGGTGAAAGAGGCAAGTAACCTTCCTGTTTATGTGAAGCTTTCCCCAAATGTATCTGATATCGTTTCAATGGCAAAAGCAGTGGAACATGCCGGAGCAGACGGACTATCAATGATCAATACACTAACAGGGATGCAAATTCATTTAGGCAGTAAAAAGCCATTGCTGGCGAACAAAACAGGCGGACTTTCAGGGCAAGCAATAAAACCAATTGCCATTCGGATGATTTATGAGATTAAGCAACATGTCTCGATTCCCATTATTGGGATGGGAGGTATTGCAACCGCTGAAGATGTATTGGAATTTTTCCTTGCAGGTGCTAGTGCGGTGGCAGTTGGTACGGCTAATTTTCAAAATCCGTATGTTTGTCCGGAAATAATCGAGGAATTACCAAATGTATTGCAAAAATATGGATTTGATTCATGTGAAAGTGCAATTGGAAAGGGGCATGAAGTATGACTGGTAACACGTATTTATCACTCGATTTTCCTACATGGAATAAAGCAAAAAGTTTTATTGATCAACATGAATTACACGGTGTTCCAGTAAAGATCGGAATGGAATTGTTTTACTGTGAGGGTCCAAGTGTAATTGAAAAATTGAAGCAGGATAATCATGCTATTTTTCTAGATTTGAAATTGCATGATATTCCAACAACGGTAAGGAAGGCAATGAAAAATCTTGCAAAACTAGAAGTGGATATGGTGAATGTTCATGCACTTGGCGGTAGTGAAATGATTCAACAAGCGAAAGAGGGATTGC
Source organism: Virgibacillus sp. FSP13 (assembly GCF_054048505.1). Taxonomy (NCBI): domain Bacteria; kingdom Bacillati; phylum Bacillota; class Bacilli; order Caryophanales; family Bacillaceae; genus Virgibacillus; species Virgibacillus sp. FSP13. Next base: position 185,440 of record NZ_JBSVKG010000004.1, read on the forward strand.
TTTCTGGTTCCAATCATGACACAAAATTGATTGCCGTTACGGTACTAACCTCAATGAATGACACGGTAATGAAACATGAATTAAAATTATCCGGAAGTGTAAATGAAAATGCTGTTCATTTTGCTGATTTTGCCAATCAAAATGGTGCGGATGGTGTTGTTTGTGCTGTTCATGAAGCGAAGCAAATAAAAGCTATATGTGGTCCTTCTTTCTTAACTGTTACCCCTGGAATTCGTTTACTGGAATCAGATGCAAATGATCAAAAGCGCGTTGCCACACCAGCATTTGCTCGTGAAAATGGTGCGGATATTCTTGTTCTAGGTCGTACTGTGACAAGTGCGAAACATCCAAAAGCAGCATATGAGAAAGTTCAAAAGGAGTGGGGACATGGAATTAAATCGTGAAATAGCTCGGGATTTATTAGACATAAAAGCGGTACAAATTAAAACAGATCATTATTATTTTACATGGACTTCCGGAATAAAATCACCTATTTATTGTGATAACCGACTTACTATGTCCTATCCAAAAGTACGCAAGAAAATAGCTAAAGCGTTCGTTAATTTGGTTGAACAACTGGATCAAAAGCCTGACGTGATTGCGGGTTGTGCCACAGCTGGCATCCCACATGCTGCCTGGATTGCCGACATGCTTGATCTGCCGATGGTTTACGTTAGATCAAAACCAAAAGGACATGGAAAGGGAAATCAAATCGAGGGTCAGCTTGATATAGGACAACACGTCATCCTTATTGAGGATTTGATTTCAACGGGTGGATCATCCATTGAAGCAGCTAAAGCGCTACAGCAGGAAGGCGCTAATGTGCTTGGGGTGTTTGCTATTTTCACATATGGACTAACAAAATCAAAAGAACAATTTTCTGAAGCGAAATTACCTTATCAGACAATAACGGATTATGATGAAATACTAAAATTATTGATTGAAGATGAGTCAATTAATGATGAAGACTATCAAAACTTAAAGGCGTGGCGCAATTCTCTTTAGTTTAAATTAAACGAACGGCAACTATACAAATGATAGTTGCCGTTAACATTTACTGAGCCAATACCATCCACTCATCAATGGCAAAGGATTGGATATCATTGTTTTCTATTTTTACCTGGAAATAGTTACGTACTACATCAGAAGAATTTAATATATATTGTGTTACATCATTTATTTTCTTTTGATTGTCTAACGTTCTTCTGACCCACTCATTGTAAGGTAATGTTTTCTTTCGTATTATCTCTTTCATAATTGATAAATCGTTATCGTGAAAGATTTCTTTCCATTCTGAAACAGAACGTGACCGAACATGACTATAATCACGCATTTTTTCTAAGGTATTATTGAACTGATCTAAAGTATTATCTTCTGGTGCTATGTTATCGATAAAAAGAAATTGCCCGTTAGGTTTTAGGACACGTTTTACCTCGGAGATAAATTTTTCTGGATTGGGAAAATGATGTGCTGCAATCCTGCACGTTATAAGATCGAACATGCAATCAGGAAATGGTAAATTTTCGGCATCAGCAACCGCATAAGAAATATTTTGCTGGCTCTGTAGATGTTTAGCTGTATTTTCCAACATTTCTTTTGTGAGGTCTGTTGCGATTATTTCGTTAATATGTTTCGCCAATTGTTTTGCAACATGCCCTCCCCCTGTGGCAATATCGAGTGCTTTCATTGTTGATGTAGGTTTAAGCCATTCGATCATCACTGTTAAATCGTTTCCGTTTGCATGTGTTGAACTACTTACATATGCCTCCTTATTTTTTGAAAAAATCTGTTTCACATAATCCTTTTCTTTCACAAACTCCACCTCCAAAAAGATGCTTCATAATTATTATCATATGCTTTGAAATGCAATAAGTAAAATATTAGTTTATAATCATAAGTAATAATAAATACTTATCAAATAGGAGACATGGAAATGAAAATTGATGATTATGCTTTATTATTAAAATTAAATGAGATTGGTACAATACGAGGTACAGCAAAAGCAATCCTAATATCGCAGCCAGCTGTTACCCAACGACTTAAATTTATTGAGGAATATTTCGGTCAAACTATCTTTATCCGTACTTCTAAAAATCTAGTATTAACGCCTGCTGGAGAATTGATTATAGAGCATGCGAAAGAAGTAATGGAAAGGGAGGAATTTTTAAAAAACCAATTGGCTCAATCAAGTGAAGATGTACAAGGAACGATCTCAATTGCTTGCTCATCTCTGATTAGTCAACGGTTTCTACCGGCTATTTTAGCAGAATTCACGCAACGTTATCCAAAAGTAGCTATAGACCTCGAAACAGGATTGAGTGAAGATATAAAACAAAAACATAAAAACTATCATGTTTGTATCATTCGTGGCGAAACATTTAAAGAGTCTACGTGCAAACCGTTATTTAACGATCCATTGTATATATTTGATACGGAACCTTTTCCTAAAGATAACGTTAAAGAAAGGCCATTAATTTCATTCAAAAGTGATGATAGTATGCATGAATCAGTCGACAATTGGCTTTATCACCATCAGAATCAAATCAAACCGTTAAAGACGATTACGGTCGATCAGATTGAGACGTGTAAACAGTTTATGAAGGAGGGACTGGGGATGGCGGTATTACCAGAAAGTGTCTCCGATAAAATGATGGACGAATATCCACATGTCCCGCTAAGGCTGAATGGAGAAAATGTGACGAGGGACACTTGGGTTTGCTATCAGGAAGGTGTGCGAAAATTACCCCAGGTTGACCGATTTATTGAAACAATCATCGCTAAAACATTTCTTTAGGTTTAAATACATGAAAATAGAGGTACAGATAAATATATAAGGCTCTTTTCATAATGTTTGTTGCTTTTTAATTTCGTAGCTGATATAAAATGCGACGTAACTGCTGGGATCTTTTTCTATAAGTACGTGCATTTCCCGCCGTCCGGGATCGCTCCGGGTGGATGCTTTCCGCGGGCACGGCCTCAGCCTCCTTGCCCCGGCGAGGGGTATGTCGACGTTGTCCGCAAAGGACGGTTTTAGTCGACCCTCCTTTTCCGACCACTCTGCGGGGTCTTCAGACACGTGCTGTTCCCGCAGGAGTCTACGTATTCTGCCTACGCTGAGGTAGTGGTGCTCTGATTATCGAAAGGGGAAGGCCGTGGAATCTATGTTACACGGATTTTTACTCTCTTGAACAGAAAGCTATTCTAAGCTGCGGAAAAATGCGAGACTCCAATGGGAAAAGGAACAGTCTGAAGACCCCACAGCGAGCGTTCTTTGCGAGCGAGGAGGCTGAAGCGTTCCCCATGGAAAGCGAGTATTTTTCCGCAGCGCTGGATTAGCACTCGTCTTATAAAAGGATGTGAGGAAGTCATACTAAGATAACGTCGCATTTTATATCTGCTATGTAAAAAACAACAAATGTTTTCGATGGGTTGAGTAATCGCAATCTCAATCTTTTAGAAACAGCCTTATATAACAACGTAAAGGAGTGTTCCTAGTATGAGTAATGTAATTTTCACATCTAGTGCAACTGCAAAAAATGGACGAGATGGTCATGTTAAATCTGATGATGGTCTAATTGATCTTAAACTAGTTAATCCGGCAAATAATCAAGAAGCTAAAGGATCAAATCCTGAACAGCTCTTTGCTGCAGCATATTCTGCATGTTTTGATGGTGCATTAAATCTAGTGGCATCTCAACAACATAAAAAAATTGACTCAGAAACGAATGCAGAGGTAAGTTTTTGCAAGGACCCGGAGGACGATGGATTTAAGATTGCAGTTACACTAAATATTGAAATAAAGGGCGTGAATCCTGAAGACGCCCAACAATTAGCGGAAGATGCTCATCAAGCATGCCCATATTCAAAAGCTACACGGGGAAATATCGATGTAAAATTGAATCCAAAAGCAGTATAGGAAAAAAATAAAAACGGATGATTCCATCGACGAATCATCCGTTTTTATTTTGTAATTTATCAACTGTTTGTTTATCAGGTGTGACAAAAACAGTTTTTTGATTATCATAGGTAACATATCCGGGTTTGGCTCCATTTGGCTTTTTTACATGGCGGATTTTTGTATAATCGACTGGCACGGATGATGATTGCTGTGATTTACTGAAATAGGCTGCCAATGTTGCTGCTTCTAACAAGGTATCTTCACTAGGCTCCCGGTCACGAATTATGACGTGTGATCCAGGGATGTCTTTCGTGTGCAACCATATATCATCACGGTGCGCAATCTTAGTTGTTACATATTCATTTTGTTTATTATTTTTTCCGACCAGAATTAACGTTCCATCTGTGGCAAGGTATTGTTCTGGATTTGGCTTTATTTGTTTTTTCTGCTTTTTGCGGTGTCGCTGTTTTTTTAGATATCCTTCATCACGGAGTTCATCGCGTATTTCTTCTATATCAGCCTCTCGAGCCACATCAATTTGTTGCAAAAGCTGGTCCAAATAAGTAATTTCTTCATTTGTTTTAGCAATTTCCTTCTCGACCATCTGTTTAGATGTTTTTAACTTTTGATACGTTTTAAAGAAACCTTGGGCATTTTCGCTTGGGGTTTTATTTGGATTCAGCTCAATAGTAATGTTTTTTTGTTCAGGATCATAATAATCGATTACCTCTGCAATAGTATCACCAAGTTTGACTGTGTGCATGTTCGCTGTCAATAATTCACCAAGTCGCTGAAACTTTTCGGCACCTTCAGCTTTTTTGACAGTTTTTTGGTGTTTTTTCAGTTTACGTTCATTTTTATCTTTCTCATTTTTAATAAACCGATACAAATCTTTCGCTTGTTGTTTAACCCGATCACGTTCCGCTTTGCCTGAATAAAATTGGTCAAGCATCATATTGGTTGATGAAAAAGGCTGTTGTTCGTTTTGAAGTTGGGTGATTGGTAACACATGGTAATCTTCTTTTTTGCCTTGGTAAATAACAGATGTATAAGTATTGGTTTTGATAAGTTTCTGTAGATCCATAAACTTATCACCATACGAAGCTTCTGAACCAAGATTTGCTCGATAAACAATTTCTTTAGCGACAAGCGGTGAAACACCGACTAACGTTTGGACAATTTGGTTTTCAATTTTGCCAGCATTAAAATCTAGTTTTTTTATCAATTCCTGTCCATCTATTTCTAGTGGGTTTAACTTATTTTGACTGGGCGGAAGCTTGTAATCATGTCCAGGCAAAATGGTACGATAACGATTTTGTGCTAATGGGACATGTTTCAGACTATCAATGATATGTCCTTTCTCTTGATCAACCAGCATCACATTACTATGTTTCCCCATTAACTCGATAACTAGTGTTTTGTATGCGATGTCTCCAATTTCATTTCGCGTTTTAATTGTGAACGTTACAATTCGTTCCATTCCATATTGTTCGACTGACTCAATTATAGCTCCGGATAAATGTTTACGAAGGAGCATGCAAAACATTGGTGGCTCTGTTGGATTTTTATAATCATCAGCTGTGATGTGAAACCGGGCATATGTTGGGTGAATGGATAATAATAACGAGTGGTTTTCTCCCTGACTACGGACCGTTAAAACGAGTTCAGTTGCTGTTGGTTGATAAATTTTTGTGATTTTTCCTGGGATTATATTGTTCTTTAATTCTTCTGTTACTGCACGAGTAACAATTCCATCAAATGGCATACGATCACCTCTTCAAGCAATTATAGCATTTTTTAGGACGAGTCTGCATAGAAATGTATAAAGGATTGACATGTTCAACCAATGTGTAAAAAAAGTGTGCAGGTGAATTTGGAGGAATGATCAGATGAAATGGTATCAATTAGATGTAGATCACGTTGAACAAAAGCTAAATGTAGCAGCAAACAAAGGTTTACCTGGCAAACAAGCTAACGAACGCTTAGAGCAACTTGGTCCAAACGTACTAGAAGAAGAAAAGGGTACGTCCAGATGGTTGCTGTTTTTGAAACAATTTCAAGACTTTATGGTGCTCGTTTTACTTGCGGCAACATTAATAGCGGGTTTATTAGGTGAATTTGTTGATGCTATAGCAATAATGGTTATCGTTATTGTTAATGGGTTAATCGGCTATTTCCAAGAACAAAAAGCTGAAAAATCACTAGCTAAGTTAAAGGAACTCTCGGCGCCAGTTGCAACAGTTTTACGTGATGGAGAGTGGGGAAAAGTTCCATCGCAAGAAATTGTCGCAGGTGATGTTATACGTGTATCTAGTGGAGATCGAATACCAGCCGATATTCGAATCATCCAATCAAATAGCATGGAAACGGAAGAGTCTGCACTAACAGGCGAATCATTACCAGTTATGAAACACGCTTCATCAATATCGCGTGATCACCTGGACCCACAAGATCAAGTGAATATGGCGTTTATGGGAACATTGGTTACAAGGGGAACCGGCAAGGGGATTGTTGTAGGGACAGGTATGAACACGGTGATGGGACAAATTGCCTCATTAATGGTTAAAACGAAAAAAATAGTTACACCATTAGAAAATAAACTTGCCGAATTAGGTAAGATCCTAATTTTTGTGGCATTGGCGTTAACGGCATTAGTTGTTGTTGTCGGTGTTTATCAAGGCCATCCGGTTTACAATATGTTTTTAGCCGGGGTCTCGCTCGCAGTTGCAGCAATTCCGGAAGGGTTACCAGCGATTGTAACTGTTGCATTATCATTAGGTGTTCAGCGGATGATACGGAAAAAGGCGATCGTCCGAAAACTATCGGCTGTTGAGACACTTGGTAGTGCTTCCGTGATTTGTTCTGACAAAACAGGGACAATGACGGAAAACCAAATGACGGTAAAAGAACTCTTTTTGAATGGGGAACATTTATATGTCACCGGTGATGGTTACGATATTCGTGGCGATTATTTTCGTGACAAAGAAAAGGTTAATGATAAATTCCCAAATTTAGAAGCGATGCTTTTATATGGTATGCTTTGTAATCATGCGGAATTGAAAATTAAAAAAGGAAAATATTATGTTGACGGTGATCCTACAGACGGAGCGCTACTAGTTGCTGCACGAAAAATCGGCCTTGAGCCAGATCATGATCAATATCGTATTGTCAAAGAAATTCCCTTTGACTCAGATCGTAAGCGAATGAGTGTAATTGTGGAAGATGAAAACAAGCGTCGTTTTGTGATTACAAAAGGTGCACCAGACGTATTACTGCCACGAACTTCATTTGTGATAGGTGAAAGTGGAAAAAGAAAATTGCTGAAATCAGCGGAGAAAGGGAAGATTGATCAGGCTATCAACCAAATGGGCGAAAAAGCATTACGAACTATTGCTATTGGTATAAAACCTTTAACGAATCAGGATAAACTTGAATCCACATTTTTAGAAAATGACTTAACGTTTATTGGGCTGTATGGAATGATCGATCCTCCAAGAAAAGAAGTAAAAGCAGCAATTGCAGAATGTAGACAAGCCGGGATAAAGACGGTGATGATTACCGGGGATCATGTTAAAACTGCTAGAGCAATAGCAACGAATTTGCAACTGTTACCAGAAAATGGTTTGGTGTTAGATGGGAATCAACTAAATCAAATGTCAACAGAAGAATTACAGGAGATTATTGATCGTGTTTATGTTTTTGCTCGTGTAACGCCTGAACACAAGTTGAAAATTGTCAATGCCTTTCAAGCAAAAGGACATATTGTGGCAATGACTGGTGATGGTGTAAATGATGCCCCAGCAATTAAAGCAAGTGATATTGGTATTAGCATGGGGCGGAGTGGTACAGATGTTACGAAAGAAGCTTCCTCTTTAATATTAATGGATGATAACTTTGCAACGATTAAAGCAGCGATTAATGAAGGACGAAACATTTATGAAAATATTCGTAAATTTATACGTTATTTGCTGGCGTCCAATGTGGGTGAAATTTTAGTCATGTTGTTTGCCATGTTACTTGCATTACCACTACCACTCGTACCGGTACAGATATTATGGGTTAATTTAGTTACAGATGGACTTCCAGCAATGGCTCTCGGTTTGGACAAGCCGGAGGAAGATGTGATGCGACGGGCTCCAAGAAATCCAAAAGAGGGTGTTTTCGCACGTGGTCTCGGGTTTAAAATTGTTAGTCGAGGCATATTAATTGGATTGGTAACGTTAATTGCGTTTATGCTTTCTTATCAAAATAATCCGGACAATCTGATTTATGGTCAAACAATTGCATTTACGACTTTAGTAATGGCTCAGCTCATTCACGTATTTGATTGCCGCAGTGATCATTCGGTTTTTGCACGTAATCCATTTGAGAATATTTATTTAGTATTAGCCGTCTTATCTTCTTTATTGTTATTGCTTGTTGTTATCTATTTCGAACCATTGCAATCAGTTTTTCATACAACATTTTTGAGCTTACGTGATTGGATGCTGATCATCGTACTTAGCTCGTTACCAACCGTTTTGTTCGGCTTTACAAAAAAATAAAAACTTCCGAGCTTCCCCTTTACCCAAGGAGGAAGCTTTTGTTTTTCTTCTGATCATTGTTATAATAAAGAAATGCATGTAACAAGTGGAACGGATGTGGTAGGAATGGCAAGAAGCATGACAGGTTATGGCAGAGAAGTGATCCATATCGAAAATACGATGGTAACAGTCGAGATTAGGAGCGTTAATCACCGATTTCTAGATTTTCATACGAAGATCCCACCGACTTTTTTATTTTTGGAAGAAAAGATGAAAGAAGTTGTTAGATCCTATTTTGGCCGAGGACGAATTGAAATACTCATTCGGATTGATGGTGAGGGATTTGTTAAGAAAAGACTCGAAACGGATTGGGATTTGATGGACCAATATATGGAACAACTAAAGCAAGTGAAGGAGCGCTATCAAGTAACTGGAGAGATACCAATGACCGTTTTTTCACAGATGCCTGACTTGTTTTCGATCCAACAAACGGAAGAACAATCTGAACAACAAGTTGAAGTGGTGATAGCCAGTCTTCATACTGCCTGTCAGCAGGTTCAAAAGATGCGTGAGGCAGAAGGGGAAAAACTTCTTGCGGACATAACAAATAGAATGGAATCCATTCGAGAAGTAGTGTCTTTGTTAAAAACACGCAGAGTAAATGTAGTTAACGAATATCGAGAACGAATTAAAATGCGTGTTAACGATTACTTACCTGACATGATCGATGTTGATAGTAGTCATATGTATCAAGAAATTGCGCTTTTAGCTGAAAAAGGCGACATTACAGAAGAAATCACAAGGTTGCTTAGTCATACTGATCATTTTTTTGCTATAATTAAAAAGGATGAACAAATCGGCAGAAAATTAGACTTCATCCTTCAGGAAATGCACCGCGAAACAAATACAATTGGCTCTAAGTCTACCGATGTAAAAATTAGCGAATGGATCGTTTCACTGAAAAGTGAGCTTGAGAAAATCAAAGAACAAGTTCAAAATATAGAGTAATAGCTTGTATTTTGTATTTCTTTTTCCTTATAATAGAATGAACTAGATACAGATGAGTGGTTTTTGAATTTTAAGGGGGAACTAACTATTGAGTTTACGATTAATTAACATCGGATTTGGCAACGTGGTTTCAGCCAATAGAATTATTTCTATTGTCTCACCAGAATCCGCACCAATAAAACGGATAATTACTGTTGCACGTGATAATAATAAATTAGTAGATGCGACATATGGACGTAGAACAAGAGCAGTAATTATTACAGATAGCGATCATGTTGTACTATCTGCAGTCCAACCAGAAACTGTAGGGCAACGCGTATTGAGTCATGAAGAAGATTCGGATGAATAGTAGGAGGAAATGTTTTGATCGAGGAGAAAGGGATTTTATTTGTTCTTTCCGGTCCTTCCGGTGTTGGAAAAGGAACGGTAAGAAAAGAATTATTTGCGCACGATACTGATTTACGATATTCTATTTCCATGACCACAAGGGATATCAGACCTAGAGAAACAGATGGTGTTGATTATTTTTATAAAACAAATGAAGAATTTGAAGCTTTAATCGAGCAAAATCAGCTATTAGAATACGCTAAATATGTAAATAATTATTATGGAACACCACGAAAATATGTAGAGGAAACACTAGCAGCCGGACATGATGTGTTTTTAGAAATTGAAGTACAGGGTGCATTACAAGTCAAGGAAAACTTCCCAGAAGGTGTGTTTATCTTTTTATTTCCACCTAGTTTGGAAGAATTGAAAAACCGTATTGTCAGCCGTGGTACCGAATCACAGGATTTAGTCTTAAACCGGTTAAAAGAGGCGCGAAAAGAAATTGAAATGATGGATGCATATGATTATGTTGTTGTGAATGACCGGGTAGAACGTGCAGTTGCCAAAGTTCAATCCATTATTCAAAGTGAGCACTGTAAACGGGAACGGATTGCGAGACAATATAAACAACTATTGGAGGATGATAGAAAATGATGCTTGATCCATCAATTGACGCATTACAGGAAAAAATCAGATCTAAATATACACTTGTTACACTATCAGCCAGACGGGCAAGAGAGATGCGCCAGAAAAAGAATTGCCAGGTTGAAAATCCGAAATCAGCCAAATTTGTTGGTATGGCACTTGAAGAAATCCAAGCAGAAAAATTGTTTGTGAAAGAATAATTTCATTAGGCTGTTTTTTACGAGATGTGGTTTTTGAGAAAAGCAGGCTGCGGCCGAAATAACAACAATAATTTTACAAAAAACAGCCTTTCATTAAAAGCATAGAATACCCTCGCTTTCTTAATTTGCGAGGGTATTATTTGTTTTATAATCCACCCATTATGTATGATTAGAGTATACTACCTGAAAGGGGACAATCAGATGGTTGAAAATAAAAATATTCTTTTAGGGGTTTCTGGTGGAATTGCAGTATATAAGGCATGTGCATTAACAAGTAAACTGACCCAAGCAGGTGCCAATGTAAAAGTAATGATGACAGAGAACGCTGCGAAATTCGTTTCCCCATTAACATTTCAAGCATTATCAAGAAATCCCGTTTATATAGATACATTTGACGAGAAAGATACAAAGAAAATTGCTCACATCGATGTAGCAGACTGGGCAGATATTGTGATTATCGCCCCGGCGACAGCAAACATCATTGGGAAAATCGCTGGTGGTATCGCCGATGATATGCTTTCCACAACTTTATTGGCTACACAAGCTAGTATATATGTTGCACCGGCAATGAATGTTCATATGTATGCACACCCTGCTGTTGTTAAAAATATGCAGCAATTGGAAAAATGGGGATATCACTTTATTGAACCTGGTGCAGGTTATTTAGCGTGTGGTTATGTTGGTAAAGGTAGACTAGAGGAACCAGAGCAAATAGTCGAAGTGATTAAACAGCACCAAGCGAAAAGTTCTATTTTAACAGGAAAAAAAGTATTAGTTTCAGCAGGCCCGACGCGTGAACAAATTGATCCAGTAAGATTTTTCACCAATCGTTCAACAGGAAAAATGGGATTTGCACTGGCTGAAGCTGCTGCAAGCTATGGAGCGGAAGTTACGCTTGTATCCGGGCCAACTAACCTTGAACTGCTTAGAAACAATGTACGTCGAATTGATGTAACAACAGCAGAAGAAATGTACGAGGCGATGCATCGCTATTTCTCAGAAAGTGATATTGTCATAAAGGCTGCAGCCGTTGCCGATTATCGACCAAAACAGGTGTTTCAAGAAAAAATGAAAAAGCAGGACGGTACCTTGCAGGTTGAAATGGAACGAACGAAAGATATTTTACAGTCTCTGGGAGAAATGAAAAACCATCAATATTTAGTAGGCTTTGCTGCGGAAACGACAAATGTTTTAGAGTATGGCAAAAACAAATTACAAAAAAAACAACTGGATGCCATTGTCATCAATGATGTTTCAACAGAAGGTGCAGGGTTTGGTGGCGATACGAATGTAGCTACATATCTAAATAAAGATTTACAATCAACTGAACTCACCTTATCAACAAAACAGGAGATGGCTGAAAAGATACTAACATTAATTCACCTTGATATGAAGGATGAAGCAAAGTGAAAATAGCAAAAGTTATTGTAGACGTTCCAGCCAGTTCAATTAATCAAACTTTTGATTATTTAATCCCGGATCACCTCCAGCAGGTGATCACAAAGGGAATGCGAGTGATCGTGCCATTTGGACCTCGAAAAATTATGGGTTTTGTTGTTGAACTGATTTCGGAGTCAACACACAAAGGGCTTAAAAAGATCATTGATGTATTAGATTTGACACCGGTTTTAACAGATGAATTACTAAAACTTGGGAAATGGCTCGCAGATCAGACGTTAAGCTTGTATATTACCTCATACCAGGCAATGCTGCCACAAGTATTAAAATCTCAATATAAAAAAGAACTTGTTCGGTTGACAGAAGAAAGGTTATCAGATGACTTAGAAATGGTTTTCGCTGGGCGTGACTTCTTTCCTTATGAAGAGCTGGCAAATAGGTCCATCAGTTATTACCAAGTACAAAAAGCGATTCAAGATGGCGATGTAGCCGTCAACTATCTGGTGAAATCAAAAATAACCAAAAAATACGTTATGATGGTACAGCCAGCGAAAGAAACCTATTTACTTGAAGAAGCGTTACATGATGTAGCAAAAAACGCAAAAAAACAACGGGAACTGTTAGGTTTTTTTATTGAACATCCTGATCCAATTGAACAGCCTAAATTAATTCGTTATTTAGAGACAACCCAACCAACGATTAAAAAGTTAATCGATAAGAACTTGCTTACATCATCGAAAGTTGAAGTTTTTCGTAACCCATATGATGATGATGCGATTACAAAAACAAATGCATTGGAACTTACCGAACAACAACAACAGGCCATTAATCCAATTAAACAGAGGATTTCAGAAGGGCAACATGATGTCTTTTTATTACATGGTGTAACAGGTAGTGGTAAGACAGAGATTTATTTACAGGCGATACAAGATGTGATTCAAAATGGTAAAGAAGCAATCGTGCTAGTTCCGGAAATTTCCCTCACACCCCAAATGGTCCATCGTTTTAAAGGAAGATTTGGCTCGAATGTAGCTGTGTTGCATAGCGCTTTATCAAGTGGAGAAAAGTATGATGAATGGCGGCGCATCCATCGAAAGGAAGTACAAGTAGTTGTTGGTGCTAGATCAGCCATTTTCGCTCCATTTGAGAATATTGGTATTATTATTATCGACGAAGAACATGAAAATAGTTATAAACAAGAAGACCAACCACGTTATCATGCCAGGGATGTAGCGATTTATCGCGGGGAAGTCCATCAGTGTCCGGTTATACTTGGAAGTGCAACCCCGACATTGGAATCATATGCAAGGGCACAGAAAGGTGTTTATCAATTAGCCACTTTGACAAAACGAACGAACGATAAAGGTATGCCAGAAGTCCAAATTGTCGATATGCGTAACGAACTTCATGCGGGTAATCGCACAATGTTTTCAAGACGGTTAAAAGAAAAAATTGAGAACTGTATTGCCAAGAACGAACAAATCGTATTGCTATTAAACAGGCGGGGGTATTCTACGTTTGTCATGTGTCGTGAATGTGGACATGTTAAAGAATGTCCGCATTGTGATATTGCTTTAACATTCCACAAAAATAGCAATCAATTAAAATGCCATTATTGTTCGTATGAAGAACCAATGCCAATGGTTTGTCCGGAATGTAATAGTGATTTAATTCGTTATTTTGGTACGGGGACACAGCGTGTGGAGGAGACATTGACTCAACTTATCCCAGAAGCACGTGTGATCCGAATGGATGTTGACACAACAAGGAGAAAAGGTGCACATGAAAAATTATTAAAGCAATTTGCTAATCAGGAAGCAGATATCCTGCTGGGGACACAAATGATTGCGAAAGGTCTTGATTTTGAGAATGTCACACTTGTCGGTGTATTGACCGCTGATTCTATGTTACATTTGCCTGATTTTCGTGCTTCTGAAAAGACTTTCCAACTATTAACACAAGTAAGTGGTAGAGCAGGCAGACATGAACTACCCGGTGAAGTCATTGTTCAGACCTATACACCTGATCATTATAGTATTGAACTTGCAAGTAAGTATGATTATTCCCAATTTTATTTAACAGAAATGAATACACGCAAAACATTTCAATATCCGCCGTATGTTTATTTAGTTTTAATGACGATTTCACATGAGAACCAGGTAAAAGCTGTTCAAACGACACAAAAGATTGTGCAATTACTAATGAATCATGTCAGCAATAATACAGTGGTGTTAGGACCGACCCCTTCGCCCATCACGCGTGTGAAGGATAGATATCGTTATCAATGCATGATAAAATACAAGCATGAACCACAATTAAGAAAACTAATCAAGAAAATAATTCAGCAATTTGATGAAGATGTTAAGAAAGATGATTTACTGATTACAGTAGACATGCAACCATATCAATTGATGTAGGAAGTAGGGATTTAATTGGAACGAATTGTATTTATGGGGACACCGGATTTTTCGGCACCAATTCTACAAGCTTTAGTAAAGGCTAACTATCATGTTGTGTTAGCTGTCACACAGCCGGATCGACCAAAAGGCAGGAAGAAGGTACTGACTCCACCACCAGTAAAAGAGTCAGCGGAAAAGCTAAATATCCCGGTCTTTCAACCCGAAAAATTAAAAAATAACTATCAAGAAATTATTGATTATAAACCGGATTTAATTATCACGGCGGCATATGGACAAATACTACCATCAGAATTGTTAGCAGTTCCGGAATACGGTTGTATCAATGTCCATGCCTCGTTGTTACCGGAACTTCGTGGTGGTGCACCAATCCATTATGCTATCTTGCAAGGAAAGCAAGAAACCGGTGTAACGATTATGTATATGGTTGAAAAGTTAGATGCCGGGGATATTTTAACACAAGTCAAGGTACCAATTGCTAAAGATGATCATGTTGGTTTACTGCATGATAAACTGTCCCAAGCAGGTGCGGATTTATTACTCGAAACATTGCCCAAACTAGCAGCACATTCCATTACGCCGATTAAACAAAATGATCAAGAAGCTACATTTGCAGCAAATATTAAACGAGATCAGGAGAAAATTGACTGGAATAATCATAACATCGATATTTACAACCAAATCAGAGGACTAAATCCTTGGCCTGTCGCCTTTACTACTTATCAAAATAAACCAATGAAAATATGGTGGGGAGAAATTGATGATAAAACATATGAGGGAACACCTGGAGAAATCATAAAGATTGATGAGGAAGCATTTACCGTAGTTTGTGGAAATCACCAAGGTGTACGAATCAAGGAAATCCAACCAGCAGGCAAAAAGCGAATGACAGTTAAGGAATATTTGCATGGTTCACCAGATCGGATCAAACCAGGGATGAAAATGGGTGATTGATAGATGAGTAATGATCTAAGAGCAACAATTGTCGATATTTTGGTAAGAATGGAGAAAGACGGAGCCTATAGCCACTTATTAATTAACCATGAGCTTAAAACAGGTAAAATTAATCCAAAAGACGAAGGGCTATTAACGGAAATTGTCTATGGAACGTTTCAACGCAAATTGACATTGGATTTTTATTTGGAAGCTTTTGTCGATTCTAAGAAAAAAGTAGCGCCCTGGGTACGGATGCTATTACGGATGTCTGTTTATCAAATGGTTTTCTTAGATAAAATTCCCGATCATGCAATCATTCATGAGGCAGTTGAAATTGCGAAACAAAAAGGGCATAAGGGAATCGCTTCGTTTGTAAATGGTGTACTTAGAAGCATGCAACGTAATGGGGTCCCGGAAACAAAAACAATTAAGGACACAGCTGTACGATTATCAATCGAAACAAGTCATCCAGTGTGGCTTGTGAAGCGTTGGCTGACCATGTATGGAGAACAGATTACTAAAGAAATGTGTGAAGCAAATATAGTACGCAAGCCATTAGCTGTTCGTGTACAACCATTAAAAATTTCTCGGCAAGAAGTGATCCGTATTTTGCGTGAGCAAGGAATGGAAGTAAGAACGTCCGACTTTTCAAATCAAGGAATTATTATTGATAAGGGGAATATTTTAAAAACAGACTTGTTTAATAATGGCTACATCACGATTCAAGATCAAAGTTCGATGCTTGTTGCGGAAATGCTCGATGTAGAACCAGGTATGAAAATTCTGGATGCATGTAGTGCACCAGGGGGGAAAGCAACGCATATTGCGGAGAAAATGCAAAATCACGGAACATTACATGCATATGACCTCCATTTGAAAAAAGCAAAAATGATTGAAAAAAAGGCATTGGATCTAAATCTGTCCAATATCATTGCGGATCAGGCAGATGCAAGAAAGTTACAAGCGGTTCATGAGAAAGAGAGCTTTGATCGGATTCTTGTTGATGCACCATGCTCTGGGTTGGGTGTTATACGTGGTAAACCAGAGATCAAATATAATAAAAGTGAGACGGATATCGGACGATTGGCTCAAATTCAAAGTGATATTTTGCAACATGTAGCACCACTATTGAAAAAAGGTGGCTTATTGATATATAGTACTTGTACAGTTGACCAAGAAGAAAATGATGGAGTTGTGAAAGCTTTTTTACAGCAACAAACTGATTATAAAATAGACCAAGCTTTTTTTGAAGGGTTACCGTCTGATTTAAATCAATCACCAGGGAAAACGGATTATGGTTTACAGATTTTTCCGCAAACCTTTCAAACGGATGGATTTTTCCTTACACGGTTTAGAAAAAAGTGACAAAAAACATTCTTTTCATGGTTATTTCATGTCATAATGTAGGTAATGAATGGAGAGGTAACGAGGTTTTTTAAGGGGTGAAAGGATGATAGGTAAATTTTTTACAGATCGTGGTAAAATTAGAAACCATAACGAAGATTCTGGGGGGATTTATCATAACCGTTATGGGCAATTTTTAGCGATTATTGCTGATGGTATGGGTGGGCATAAAGCTGGTGATGTTGCTAGTCAAATGGCTACGACTCTCATCAAGGAAAAATGGGAGCAAAGTAACCAGCTTCAGACACCAGATGAAATCGAAATTTGGCTAAGAGACTCAATTCAAGAGATGAATAAAGCATTATTTGAGTACGCATCAAACAATGAAGAATGTCAAGGAATGGGTACAACAATTGTAATTGCGATCTGTACTGATGAATTTATCACCGTTGCACATGTTGGAGACAGCCGTTGTTATCTTGTAAATGAAAATGGATTTAACCAACTAACAGAAGACCATTCATTGGTTAATGCACTCGTTCAATCTGGTCAAATTACAAAAGAAGATGCGCAACATCATCCTAGAAAAAATGTTGTATTGAAAGCCGTTGGAACAGAAGAGTATGTTGAATCAGACATTCGAAGCCTTGAATGGGATTCCGGGAATATTTTATTATTGTGTACCGATGGTTTAACCGATAAATTAACAGATGATGAGTTGGGTGAGCGTATTCAACGTCAACAGGATATGGAGGAAAAAGGACAACAGTTGATTCATTTAGCGAATGAACTAGGCGGCGAAGATAATATTTCACTTATACTTGTCCAATATGATGTTCCTCAGGAAGAAGGTGAAATTCCGTGTTAGAAGGGCACCTATTGAATGAACGTTATCGGATTAAAGGAACTATCGGTGGCGGTGGGATGGCCAACGTCTATTTGGCGAATGATATCATATTGGATCGAGATGTAGCGATTAAGGTTTTACGGCTTGAGTATGCAAATGATGAGGAATTTATCGCCCGTTTTGATCGAGAAGCTCAGTCAGCGACGAGCCTTTCCCATCCAAACATTGTAAATATTTACGATGTTGGTGAAGAAGATAATATTTTATATATGGTAATGGAATATGTCGATGGGATGACATTGAAAGAATACATACAGAAATACGGACCAATTGAAGTTGAAAAAGCGTTAGATATTATGAAACAAATTGGTTCGGCAATTGCGCATGCACATGCAAATGATATTGTTCACCGTGATATTAAACCACAGAATATTTTAATTGATACATATGGACAAATCAAGGTAACAGATTTCGGTATTGCCGTTGCGCTTAGTGCTACATCATTGACTCAAACAAATTCAATATTAGGGTCTGTTCATTATCTTTCGCCAGAACAAGCTCGTGGAGGTATGGCCACTAAGAAGTCGGATATTTATTCATTGGGAATTGTACTGTTTGAACTTTTAACAGGCAGACTTCCATTTTCAGGGCAATCTCCGGTTTCAATCGCTTTAAAGCATTTACAAAGTGATACACCTTCTGTAAGACGTTTTAATCAGGATGTCCCACAAAGCGTTGAAAACATCGTATTAAAAGCAACAACAAAAGATCCATTAAATCGGTATGATACTGTTTACGATATGGAAGATGCACTTGAATCGGCTTTAGATCCAGATAAGATTAATGAGGATAGATATACACCACCAGTTGAAGTCGGGGAAGAAACAAAGGCAATCCCAATTATTACAGATGATCAACTGCAACATTTTCCTACTAATCAGGATACTATCGTCCACCAGACAAATGGAAATACGAAAAAGTACAATGAAGAAGCGGTCGAAAAACCTAAAAAAAGCAAGAAAAAAAAGAACAAAAAGAAGAACAAGGGCAAAAACAAGAAGAAAAAGTGGATCATTATTGCGGTCATCCTGTTTATATTGCTGGCATCTGGCGTAGCAGCATTATTTATCATTCCAGGGGTTTTGCAACCTAAGGATGTAGATGTTCCTAATGTTGTTGATATGGAATATGATGATGCCGTGGACGAATTAGAGAAATTAAATTTAAAAATTGAAAAGGAAATGATGTATTCAGAAGATGTTGAGGAAGGAATTGTTGTTAAAACAGATCCTCGTGTCGGTAAAACAGTAAAAGAGGAGTCCCCAGTCACTGTTTTTGTCAGCCAAGGAAGGGAAAAGGTAACTTTTTCTGATTATGTTGGCAAAGATTTTAGCCAAGTAAAACGGTTACTGGAGGATGAGGATTATCAGGAAGTCATTTCTTATGAGAAATACTCCGATAAACCAGCAGGTGAAATCATTACACAAATTCAGCCGACACCAGATTCAGAAGTTATCCCAAGCGAAACTAGGGTTATTTTTGAAATTAGTAATGGACCGGAATTAGCCTCTCTCAACAATCTAAAGGGCATGACAAAGGACGAGGTGAGGACATATCTGGATGATCAAAACTTTAAAATAAATGTCATCGAAGAACATTCGGACAGCACACCTGAAGGAGAAGTTATAAAACAGGATCCAGAACCAAACACGAAATTAGGGGAAGGATCAACGGTTGATGTATATATTTCGACAGGCCCAAAAGAAAAGCCACCAGCATCAAAAACGATTACATTTAACGTGGCATATAATCCAGACGAACCAACAGATGAAAATCAAGAACAACCAAGGGAGCAAACTGTGAAAATTTATATTGAGGATGCGAACCGTTCTATATCTGATGTAGCAGAACAAGAAACGATAATGAAGGACACGGAATTTACGATAACGTTAACAATATCACCGGATAAAAATGCGGAATATAAAGTGATTCGTGATGATGACGTGGTGATTGACAAAACGGTTTCATATGAAGAGGGTGAATAAATGGCAGATGGTAGAATTATTAAAGCGTTGAGCGGATTTTATTATGTTCAAGCAGAAGATAAGGTATATCAGTGCAGGGGACGTGGTGTTTTTCGTAACAAGAACATCACCCCACTAGTTGGGGATTTTGTGTCGTTTGATAAAAGTAATCCCAATGAAGGATACATTCAAGAAATTAAATCAAGGGAGAACGAATTAATCCGTCCACCAATAGCAAATATTGATCAAGCGATTATCGTCAGTTCTGCCATCATGCCTGATTTTAACTCATTGTTGCTTGACCGATTCCTTGTTTTAATTGAAGCAAAAAGGATTGAACCAGTAATTTTTATTACAAAAATGGATGCAATCGCTGGTGAAGAAAAAGAAAGAATCGAAAGTTATCAGAAGCATTACCAGCAAATTGGCTATTCAGTAGAATTACTGTCGGCAAAACAGCCTGAGGCCCTATCCAATTTAATCGATTATTTCGCAAAAAAAGTAACTGTTATTGCTGGACAATCTGGGGTAGGAAAATCATCTTTATTAAATGCATTAAAACCATCTCTGCTGTTGAAAACGGCAGATATCTCTAAAAGTTTAGGACGTGGAAAACACACGACAAGACACGTGGAATTAGTAGAGGTAAACGGTGGGCTGGTTGCTGATACCCCAGGGTTTAGTTCACTTGATTTTAATGAGATCGACTTGGACATGTTAGCCGATTGTTTTCCGGAAATACGAGAACGGAGAGAAAACTGCAAATTTCGCGGGTGTAAGCATTATAAGGAACCGAAATGTGCTGTAAAACAGGCTGTTGAAGCCGGTGATATTCCCTTATTCAGGTATGAACACTATGTAAATTTTTATGAAGAAATTCAATCTAGAAAGCCGAGGTATTAACAATGACAAAAATAGCACCATCCATATTATCAGCTGATTTTGCAAGACTTGGTGAAGAAATAACCGATGTTGAAAAGGGTGGAGCAGACTATATTCATGTCGATGTTATGGATGGTCACTTTGTTCCAAACATAACGATTGGTCCGCTGATTGTTGAAGCGATCAAACCGAAAACATCACTTCCTTTAGATGTTCACTTGATGATTGAAAATCCGGATGCTTTTATTCCGATGTTCGCCAGTGCCGGCGCTTCAATTATTACAGTGCATCAGGAAGCGTGTCCACATCTGCACCGTACAATTCAATTGATAAAAAGTCAGGGGGTAAAAGCTGGTGTTGTGATCAACCCAGCAACTCCTGCTGAAATGATAAAACAAGCTCTTCCGGACGTTGATCTCGTTTTACTGATGACAGTCAATCCAGGATTTGGCGGTCAATCGTTTATTAGTCATGTAGTGCCGAAAATTAAGCAAATTGCGGACTGGAGAGATGAACTAGGTCTGTCATTTGAAATTGAAATTGATGGTGGTGTAAATGTTGATACTGCGAAACAATGTACAGACGCTGGTGCAGATGTCTTAGTGGCAGGCAGTGCAGTATTTAACAAAGAGGATCGTCATCAAGCAATCCAAGCTATTCTCCAAGCAACAAGAAAATCGGAATAACCGCCATGAATATTGCCATAGTGGGAAATGGTCCGCATGAAATAATTCCCGATCTTACTTCTTTTAAACGCGATATAGACGTATGGATCGGGGCAGATCGTGGTGCGTTAACATTGATCAAACATCAAATCAACCTAGATTATGCTGTTGGGGATTTTGATTCGATAAAATCTGAAGAAAGAGCATATGTTAAGGAAAAAGCAAAATGGTATGAGGAATATCCGATTGAAAAAGATCAAACAGATTTAGAGATTGCGCTTTTGAAAGCATATGACTTGAAACCAGCAAAGCTATTCTTATTTGGTGTAACAGGTGGTAGGTTAGATCACGAGCTTATAAACATACAAACACTTTTTCAGATTTTGCAGAATGATATTAAAGGAATTATTGTGGATAAAAATAATCGAGTTGAAATGGTGAAACCGGGAACCCATACGGTGACGGCTGACGAAAAATATCCTGCTATATCATTCATCCCGTTTACAGAGCATGTAAAGGGGTTAACACTAGACGGCTTTTATTATCCGTTAGTTAATCAGACGGTCGTCTGGGGGTCGACATTGTGTATCTCTAACAAGCTTCTTTTAAAAAATGGTACTTTTTCCTTTAATGAAGGCATACTATTACTAATAAAGAGTCGTGACGCCATCAATAAAGCGATTCCAAGGTAAGTTTTGTTTGTAATTAGAGGAGGGGACTCATTGAAATTTTATACGATTAAACTCCCAAGATTTATTGGCGGATTAGTTAGAGTCTGTATTGGTGTTTTTAAAAAGGAAAAATAAGAAAAATTGGCTTTTGTCATTTGGTTGGCAGAAGCTTATTTTTTGTTGTAAAAAGCACACGTTTACTTACTCACTTTTTGTGACGGTTCGAACATGAAAAAGGCACCCTATAATAGGATGCCTTTTTCGTCTTGAACTAATGTTAAGCTATATTATACGCGCTCTACTTTACCTGATTTAAGGGCACGTGCAGAAACATAAACACGTTTAGGTTTGCCGTCTACCATAATACGAACTTTTTGTACATTAGCTTTCCATTTACGCTTGTTGGAATTCATAGCGTGAGAACGTTGGTTTCCACTGCGAGTTTGACGTCCAGTTACAACACATTTTCTAGCCATGTAAATCCCTCCTTACTCTTCACATGTGTCATTTATTACTTATACAATTTATCACAAGTACAGCTTGAATGCAATTTATTTTTTATACCAAAAGCGGAAGCGACCGGTTAGCAATGTATTTGTTATACGGACTTGTCAGTCAATAAAGCGAAAACACTTGACAGATTATAAGATTTCGTCCATTGTTAGAAGGGGTTAGATGGGATAATATGTTTGCTTTTAAAAGTGGATTTATTGTAGTAAAATATCCTTAAGATAAATGGGTTTTAAAGGAGGATAATAATGTCCATTGAATTGAATACGAATGATGGTCATGTGACAATTACAAACGATGTGATTGCGACAATTGCAGGGGGCGCTGCAATCGAATGTTATGGTATTGTTGGCATGGCCTCGAAAAATCAAATAAAAGATGGTATTGCTGAAATTCTTCGTAAAGAAAATTTCTCAAGAGGTATTATAGTTAGACAAGATGGTGAACGTCTTCATATTGATATGTATATTATTGTTAGCTATGGTACGAAAATATCTGAAATAGCCCATAATGTTCAATCCCAGGTAAAATACACATTAAATCAATCATTAGGATTAGCGATTGACTCCGTTAATATTTATATTCAAGGAGTTCGTGTAGCAAAAGATTAGCGTGGTCAATAAGGAGGAAGTGCAGGTATGGTACGAGCGTTAGATGGCAAGACTTTTGCACAAATGGTACTCTCTGGAGCACACCATTTAACGAATAACGCCAAAAAAATTGATGCATTAAATGTATTCCCAGTTCCAGATGGGGATACCGGAACAAATATGAATTTATCCATGACTTCAGGCGCAAACGAAGTGAAAAAAGTGAAGTCAGACAATATATCGGAAGTTGCTAATGCTTTCGCTAAAGGTTTATTAATGGGGGCCAGAGGGAATTCTGGTGTCATTTTATCCCAATTATTCCGCGGATTTGCTAAAGGTGTTGAAAAGCAGCAGACTTTATCAGCAGAGGATCTCGCAAATGCATTTAAAAATGGCGTAGCAACTGCTTATAAAGCCGTGATGAAGCCTGTAGAAGGAACAATTTTAACCGTAGCTAAGGATGCAGCTGATGTAGCTGTTCAAGAGGCGGAAAAAGAATCTGATGTTGTTATTGTTATGGAAAAAGTACTGACAGAAGCAAAGGCCTCTTTAAAGCGAACACCGGATTTATTACCGGTGTTGAAAGAGGTTGGCGTAGTTGATTCTGGTGGACAAGGTCTTGTCACAATTTATGAAGGGTTTCTTGCTTCATTAAAAGGTGAAGAGCTACCAGAAGAAGCTGTAGACGACGTAGAAATGGATGAAATGGTGAATGCTGAACATCATAAGCTCGCCCAAGATTTTATGGACACGTCTGAAATCGAGTTCGGCTATTGTACGGAGTTTATGGTTAAGTTTGATGAAGAGAAAATAGCTAAAAATCCATTTAATGAAGAATCATTTCGCAATGAATTAAGTGAACATGGTGATTCCTTGTTGGTTGTAGCGGATGATGAGATTGCCAAAGTGCATGTCCACGCTGAATACCCTGGCCATGTGTTAACAATTGGTCAGCAATATGGTAGTTTGATCAACATGAAAATTGAAAACATGCGTGAACAGCACACAGCAATCGTTGGTGAAAAAGACAAAGAATCCACAACAAAAGAAAAAGCGGATTATGCGATTGTAACAGTTGCCATGGGAAAAGGGTTAAAAACGCTTCTTGAAAGTCTTGGTGCAACCGTAGTTATTGAAGGTGGACAAACCATGAACCCAAGCACGCAAGATATTACGGATGCGATTGAACAGGCAAATGCAAAAAATATTTT
The DNA here is from genome assembly GCF_054048505.1 of Virgibacillus sp. FSP13. Lineage (NCBI taxonomy): Bacteria > Bacillati > Bacillota > Bacilli > Caryophanales > Bacillaceae > Virgibacillus > Virgibacillus sp. FSP13. Next base: position 209,539 of record NZ_JBSVKG010000004.1, read on the forward strand.
AATCTTACCGAACAATAAAAATATCGTGATGGCAGCAGAACAAGCCGCAGAATTAGCGGATGATAATGTTCAAGTTGTTCCAACAAAGACAATACCACAGGGGATTAGCGCTATCTTGGCATTTCATCCTGAGGCTGACATAAATGAAAATAAAAAATTGATGGAACAGGCTAGCAAGCAAGTAAAAACGGGACAGGTTACATATGCTGTTCGGGATACACAGATTGATGGAATAACGATTGAAAAGGGTAATTTCATGGGAATTGCGGATGGCAAAATTAATGCAACGGATCCAGATAAAGTACAAACAGTTAAATTATTATTAAACGAAATGATCACAGTGGACGATGAGATCCTCACGATTCTTCAAGGCGAAGATGTAAGTGATGCCGAAGTAGAATCATTGGTGAGTTATATAGAAGAAACATATGAAGATATCGAAGTCGAAGTTCACAACGGTAATCAGCCGATTTATTCGTATATCTTATCGGTGGAATAAGTAAGTACTTTCATCAGGTCATACTACTTTTTGTAGTGTGGCCTTTTTGTTTTGGTGAACCAACTCTGGGGTTTTGAAAAAATGTCACCTATGCTAAAAAGATTGCGATTTTATTTTTGCTCTTTTAGTAAGGCTCTTTTCGCAATGTTTGTTGCTTTTTAATTGCGTAGTTGATATAAAATGCGACATAGTGAAAATCTTCTTTCATAACGCTTAATTGTGCTTGGACTTTCGCTCCGTCAGAATACTTCGCTTTCCGTGGGCACGGCCTCAGCCTCCTCAGAAGCAAAAAACGCTTCTTCCGGGGTCTTCGGATACGTGTTGTTCCCACA